>JBFMCV010000004.1:300000-427869 GCA_040754335.1 Thermodesulfobacteriota bacterium
CGGTAAGACCTCCGTCGATCCGAATCTCGCAGTAGCGAGGTATTTCACGAAGTTCACCAGTCCCGCGGACAGGGACGAGAAACGACTCAGCGAGCTCCGAGCGCAGGGGAACGCGGTGCTCAAGATCATGGACGACCATCTGGAGCGTAACGATTTTCTCGCCGGCAGGTATTCGATGGCTGATATAGCCTGTTATCCGTATATAAGTCTGGCCCACGAGGGAGGGATAGAGCTCGCGCCCTACGCGAGTGTCGTATTATGGTGCGACCGTATAAGGTCTCAGGCCGGATATATTTCAATGGAGGATTGAACGGGTGGAGCGGGAAACGGGATTCGAACCCGCGACCTTCTCCTTGGCAAGGAGACGCTCTAGCCAGCTGAGCTATTCCCGCTTTGTAGAAGAACTAAGATAGCCAGACGGAGGCAAGTTGTCAAGAATCAGGCGGACGCCGGCTCGAATGGAAAAATAATTTTTATCGGGATGAAATGAAACGGTCTGACAGAAAATACATTATCTCCGGCGTTAAAAGGGCAATTATAAAAATCGGAAGCAGCGTCCTCACCGATAAGAAAGGGAGCCTGTCCGAAAGTGTGTTCGATTTTCTAGCCGGGGAGATTGCCAGGATCAGGTCGCGGGGTATCGAGGTCATAATCGTGTCCTCGGGGGCTATCGCGTCCGGAATGAAGAAGCTCCATCTCTCGAGGAAGCCGACCGAGATATCGATGAAGCAGGCGATCGCGGCCTGCGGTCAGAGCGCACTCATATGGAACTACGAGAGGGCGTTCTCGTCCTTCGGGCTCATCGTCGCGCAGATACTCATCACGCACGACGGGCTCGCCGACAGGAGGAGGTTTCTGAACGCGAGGAAAACCCTCACGACCTTGCTGGGAATGGGTATAATCCCGATAGTCAACGAGAACGATACCGTGGCGGTGGAAGAGATAATGCTCGGCGACAACGACAACCTCGCGGCGCTCGTTACGTCGCTCGTCGAAGCCGACCTCCTGATACTGCTTACCGATATCGAGGGGCTCTATAATAAAGACCCCCGAAAGAACCACGATGCAGAGTTCATATCCCTCATCGACAGTATAGGTGAGGAGATAGAATCAGTCGCCGGAGACACCCTCGGGAGCACCACGACGGGAGGGATGATAACGAAGATACAGGCCGCCAGAACGGCTGCCGCGTTCGGGGTGCCGACCATAATCGCGAACGGGAAATCGGAGACGACCCTCGCCGACATTTTCGACGGCCGGGACGTCGGCACCATATTCCTTCCTTCCAAGAAAAGCCTCCGCGGGAGGAAGCACTGGATCGCGTTCACGCTCAAATCGGCAGGCAAGCTCGTGCTCGACGGAGGCGCCGTAAAGGCTATCACCACGCGGGGCAAGAGCCTCCTCCCCTCGGGCATCAAAGACGTGAGGGGAAAGTTCGGCGTAGGTGATTCGGTCACCTGTGTGGATGAGGACGGGGTCGAGGTCGCGAGAGGCTTGACGTCCTACGGCTCCGAGGAGATCCGCCTGATAATGGGGCTCAGCACGAAAGACGTGGAGAGCGCTCTCGGGTATAAATACAGCGACGAAGTAATCCATCGTGACGACCTGGCAGTGATTGAGAAACGCTCTCGGGTTTGAAGTTTTAAAATGGGTTCCGGAAGATTAAAAATAGTATCCATAGCGGTCCTGATATCGCTCTTCCTGGGCGCGTCCGTGCTGCTCGGTCTTTACTACTACATAAACAGTGTTCCGACTGTTTCCGAAGACAGGGTCGTGGATATACCAAAGGGTGAAGGACTGAGGAATATATCGGCGATGCTTGAGGAAGAGGGAATCATCGGGAACGGCGACTTGTTCACGCTCTACGTTATCGGGAAGGGCTGGCAGGACAGGCTCAAAGCCGGTGAGTATGAGTTCAAAAAGGGCAGCACGACTTCTCAAGTCGCCCTCAAGATTGCGGAGGGCGACGTGGTCATACACAAGGTGACGATACCGGAAGGGCTCACTGCGAGGGAGATCGCGGAGCTCCTCGGGAGGAACGGCGTGCTAGACCCGGACGGGTTCCTCGCTGCTGCCGGGGACCGGGAGATCTTGAAAATTCTCCCGGGGCGTCCTATCACCGGGATCGAAGGTTATCTGTTTCCCGACACCTATACATATACCAAAGGCGTTACGCCCGAGGAATTCGTTCGGATGATGGTGAGCCGGTTCAAAAAAGTATATAGCTCGCTCGGCGGTTTGAGGCGGAGGGTGAACCTTACCGACAACGAGGTAATTATACTCGCGTCTATGATCGAGAAGGAGACGGGCTCTCCGTCCGAGAGGCCTGTTATCTCGGCCGTCTTCCATAACCGTCTCAGACTCGGCATGAAACTGGACAGTGACCCTACCGTAATCTACGGGCTCGGGGACGACTTCGACGGGAACCTGACCAAGGCGGACCTCAATACCATGACGCAGTACAATACTTATCTGATAAAGGGGCTGCCGCCCGGACCGATATCGAATCCCGGCAAGGAATCTATTATCGCGGCCCTGAGCCCGGCCCGGGTGGACTATATATATTTCGTCTCCAGGGGCGACGGGACGCACTACTTTTCAGAGAATTACAAGGACCACCAGAGAGCCGTATCCGAATACCAGAAGTAAGAAGGACTAGGCGAATACCTTGCTGAAAGGGTCGACCTGGGACTTGTCTTCCTGCACAGGGGCAACGAGCTTCTTGTCCCTTCTCTCTATCCTGATAGTCCCGTCCTTCCTCCGCGTGGCTATGAACTGAGTCCCGCTCGTCTCTCCCGATATCTTCTGCAGTATCCGGGGATAGTTCTTGGAGCCGATGAAAATCGAGTGTATGCAGACGCCCAGTTTCTTGGCCCTCGACCTTTCGTCTAGCACGTCGCAGTCGCCCGAGGTGGGGATACCGTCCGTGATGAACAGTATGTGCTTGTTCCTGAGCCCCCGCCCCCTGAACTCCGTAAGCGCGTCCTTGAGTGCGTCCTCGTAATTGGTGTTGCCTGAGCATTCCGTCTTGGAAGCGAGGTCCAGCATCCACTGGTAATCCCTCGTGAAGAACTTGGAGTTCCTCTTGTACTTGTACGAGCGGTGGTTGAATTCCACGTATCCGACCCTCATCTTTTTCGATCTCGCGAGCTCGATGACGCCCCTTACGACGGATGAAGACCATTCGCTGTAAACGCCCATCATCGACGTGCTCACGTCCCTCAGGATGGCGATCTCCCCTCCCATCATCTCCTTCTCGCGCTTGTGCACTCTCGGGAGCGTGGGGGTGGTGTACTCCGACCAGAACATGGCCTCGTAAGGGTCGACGTCCTCGATCTCGTCGAAATAGTTCATCCTCTTCCATTTCCTCGGCAGTCCGCCGGGGTGAGGCGCGCGGAGCGCGATGCTCCTCTGGAAATTCCCTTCGAGAACCTTCATTATAACCTTAACGTTATCGGCTGATTCCAGATTCCTTTTGCCGCCTATCCAGTAATCTTCCTCGTCGCCCGGGTCCGGGGACTTGCTCGCGAATACCTTGGTTGTCTTCGGGGGCTGCCTGTCGTCCCTCCTCCTCCCGTCGTCGGAAGCCTGGCCCGTAGGGTCGGAGGGTATGTTCATCTCGTCAGGAGGAGCCATGGAGCTCTCCTTCTGGATGTTTTCCTTGAGTTCTTTCAAAGCCTGGAAGAATGTCTTGCGCGCTTCGGTGAGCTGGTCCTGGGACTCTTTTTTCCCCTGCTCGTCCGGGAATTCCTGCTTTTGCTCTTCGGGTGTATCCTTGTCAAACTCCGTGGACGGCTGTTCCTCTAGCTCGCTCCCCCTGTCCCTGTCTTTTTTTTTTTGGACGTGAGGTCTTCTAAAATCTGGTCGAGCTGCAGGAAAACCTCTTCAGGGATCCTGAAAGCGGTCATGTATTTGAGTGCGTTAAGGTCTTCGAGCGTGCACACTTCCCTTCCGTGCAGGAGCGCATGCGCCCTCATTATCTTTAGAGACTTTACGAAGAAAGTCCTGTCGGATATGAGGGAATTCGTTTCATTGCATCCGTAGTCTTCTATTAATGTCGCCACGAAATTCGCGAGCCCTTCCTGTACTTCGATGGGGATTTCGAGGTTGCCAAGCTTGCTGTAGTATTCGTCGAATACTTCCTTGCTGACCCTGGCCGGCACGCGGTACTCGAGAGGTCTTTGCGTGTAAAGCTTGATTACCTCCCTCGCCTCGTCCCATCTCTTGCCGTAAGAGAGGCCCTGGGCGTTTATCTGGAGGACGAACCTGTCGAGGTTGGCCGGATCAAGGGGCTCGTTGTAATACTCGTCCGCAGTCGGGTTGCTGGTGGCAATCGCCGTCAGGAGTGGTATGTCTTCGTCGAAAAACTTTCTTTCGTTGAGGATTCTAAGAAGCACGTTGAGCGATTCGCCCGGGGCTCTGGATATGTCGTCCAGGAGGCATACCTCTGCTGTCAGAATGCCGCCCTTAACCACCTTCTGTTTTATTACCTCGCCTGTATCCGTGGTTTCTTTGGATATGACCAGGTCGCCTATCAGCTCCGAGAGTCTCGTATCCCTGTGGAGCTGGTAAAAGAAGAACTTCAGCTGCGCGGCCCCGGATATTATCTCGGCAAGCATCGTCTTCGCCGTCCCGGGCGGTCCTTCAACATAGATATGCTCTCTGGCTATGATACCGAGCAGGAGAGATATTTTTACCTCCTCGTGTCCTATAACCAGCTTATCCATTTCTTCTTTCAGAGCTATAAATGGATTCTGTGATGTCATTATAAGGTATTGCCTCCGTAGTAGTCCTTGAGCTATGGATAATTGTACATAAGGGGCTTTTCTTTTGCAATAAACACCCCCGGCGGGTGCTCCCCGGGTTTATTTAATGAAATAAGCCGGTTTCCATTTCCCGTCATTTTCTATAATCCGATAAATATGATAAGTTTGTAAACTCAATTATCCGAACCGGGGATATTTCGATGCAGGAAACCATTACATCATTCCTTTCCGAGCTGAGCGGCATCGTGTGGGGCATTCCCCTTATTGCGCTCCTCCTGGGGACCGGTATCTACCTGACGGTCATTCTCAGGGGGCTACAGTTCCGCGCTTTGATACCTTCCCTATACCTCGCGTTTATAAAGAGACACGAAGAGGGGGAAGGGGATATATCCCATTTCCAGGCCCTCATGACGGCACTCTCCGCGACTGTGGGCGTGGGGAACATAGCGGGCGTGGCGACGGCGATAGCCGTGGGCGGTCCCGGGGCGATGTTCTGGATGTGGGTCACCGGGTTCCTGGGCATGGCCACGAAATACTCCGAGGCCGTCCTGGCCGTCAAATACAGGGAAGTCGACAAGTTCGGCACGATGAGCGGCGGTCCCATGTATTACATCTCGAAGGGTCTCGGGCTCGGATGGCTCGGAATGCTTTTTGCTGTATTCGCGGCGTTAGCCACTTTCGGGATAGGCAACATGGTGCAGTCGAACTCGGTAGCTGACGCCATGCATACTGCGTTCGGCATCTCCCCCTGGATTTCGGGTCTCGTGATGTGTGTAGCGACGGGACTCGTAATCGTAGGCGGGATCAAGAGCATCGCCAAGGCGACGAGCGCGATAGTGCCTTTCATGCTGATATTCTATGTGGTCGGCTCATCGATAATCCTTTATGCGTACAGGGAGAATATTCCCAACGCCTTTTATCTCATTTTTTCCCACGCTTTTTCCCCTTCTGCCGCCGCGGGGGGCTTCTTGGGTGCTACTATAGCTCAGACGATAAGGATAGGGGTCGCGAGGGGTATATTCTCTAACGAATCGGGTTTGGGGAGCTCTCCTATAGCAGCAGCTGCCGCGAAGACACAGAACCCTGTGGGTCAGGCGCTGGTGTCCATGACCCAGACATTTATAGATACCATCATTATTTGCTCGTTTACGGGAGTCGTTATCATTTCGAGCGGGTTCTGGACGAGCGGCGAGACCGGCGCCAGGCTCACGGCACTGGCATTTGAGAGCAGGATACCGGCACAAGCGGGGGCCGCCATACTCGGGATCAGCCTTGCCTTCTTCGCTTATTCCACGCTCCTCGGCTGGTGTTACTACGGCGAGAAGGCCATAGAATATATCTTCAAGGAGAGGGCTGTAAAGCCCTACAGGCTTGTATTTACAATAGCCGTGCTCGTGGGCGCCGTGGTGAAGCTCGAGCTCGTATGGACTTTTGCGGACGTAATGAACGGGCTCATGGCGTTCCCCAATCTCGTCGGACTTTTGGGACTGTCGAGGGTGGTCGTCGACGAGACCAAAAAATATATCGACCTCGAGATTTCCCGCGCAAGGTAAATAACTCGGCCTCGATATCCCCAGCCGGTTCCTGCACGGCGGGAATCAGGTTTTAACCGGCTTCATTTTATTACTAAAAATATTTGGCTACAATATAGCATTCGGGACCATATGAAAGCTTTCCTTTTCGGGCTTTTGATAACTGTAACGCTGGTATTATCCGCGGCATCCGGCGCGCGTGCCGTCGTATGGCGTCCCATAGGGTTCGGCACGATGGGCGATTCCAGGTTCAGGGTTTTCGTGGATACGGAGAGCATAGAGAGCTACGGGGGCAAGGTCAGGTTCTGGCAGGGCCATGTGTTCTATGAGGAACAGCCCCTTCCCTCGGGAGCCTCTTTCGTCAGGGTCTCGATATCGCGCGTAGTCGACTGCGATCAAAGGAGCGACTCGAATCTCGAGGCTATATTCTACGGCCCGTCGGGCGACGTCGTCGACAAATACGGCACGCAGGGCGCGATGCAGTTCAATACCGTGAAGCCGGATACCATAAGCGAAGCGGTTTTGAATTATGTCTGTGACTACGTAAATAAGAAAGGTTAGGAGTGTTGAATGACCAAGAGATCGGGAGTGGTTTACATAGCGCTCTTTTCGGCGCTTATCCTTTTATTTTCCTGCCGCGGCGGGGAGAGCGATAATGACAGCTGGAAATTCGTGGCTACGATAAAAGACGAAAAGGGCGCCGACGTCGATGTGTACCTTGATACCGCCAACATAGAGATTAACGGCGACACGAGGAAATTCTGGATCAAATACGTGGCTACGAAGGAAGTTGACGGGGCGCGGGAAGAATATGTACGTCAGACCGGCTATTGGGAGATCAACTGTTTCGACAGGTCGCTATACAGGCTTGCCGAGGAATATTTCAGTCCGAGCGGCAAACTCCTGGGCAGGACCGAAAAAAGGGTGTGGGAGGAATACAGCTCTTACCAGTCGCTCGGAGCCAAGATGTCAGACATGGCCTGCCGTTACGCTGGGCAGTGACGGTGGGAATATATGTACCGAATCGGCGCACCAGCTCCCACTTGCTGGTGTACATATTCGACTCGTAAAGTACCGCTCAATGCTTCACGTCGCTCGGCAACAGCACCATTTCCCATATCGAGATCATTACTTCCTCTTTTTCCGTGAGCTCGGGCTTCTTTCCCGACATCAGCTCCTTTGCGTACCTGTTGGCAAACTCGTTCAAATCGCTGATGCTGACGTCCATCTCTGCAGGGTTATCGTGGAACATGACTCGGAATCCGGTCTCTGTCTGTGTCGCTGTGAATCCGTTCAATTCTCTGTTCATTTTTTTATCTCCGAAACTTGCTTTAATCAGAATATATTCACGGGTTTATTGTTTTAAAGGGGTCGATTTGGTGGGGGCGGTAAATTCGATAAACGGCGTATTCCCTTTAGCCATGCCGCCCGGATAAGTCTCTATCTGCCCAGATTTATTCTGATTTTCCCGTTGGTTGCGAGGAGGTCGCATTTCCTCTCCTGCCTGAACTCCTTCCATTCGTAGGGTGTGCCGTCCAGGTGAAGAAGCTCGCCCCCGGCTTCGCTCACGAAGAGTATTCCCGAGGCGATGTCCCAGAGCGATATACTCGTCGTCATGTAGATTTCCGACCTCCCCATGCCGACGAAAGCGAGCTCGAGCGCGGCCGAGCCGAGCTTCCTCGTATCTTTTAGCTGAAGATAATATTTCCCCATCAGCTCGAGCGATTTCTTTTTGTTCCTGACTCCTCCCTCGCAGTAGACCCCGTAGGCCTTGCTCACACTGCTCACTCGCGAGACCCTAGCCCTCCTCACTTTTCTTCTCAAGAGGTCATAGTGGTAAGAGCCGTAACCCCTTACGGCGGCGAACCGCTCCATCATCATCGGCGCCTCTATTACCCCGAGAAGCGGCTCCCCTTTTTGCCAGAGGGATATAGAAACGGCGAACATCGGGTTCTGGTCGGCGAAATTGCTCGTGCCGTCGAGGGGGTCTATTATCCAGAGGCAGTCCGATTTCTTATCGACGAACCCCGTCTCCTCCGTGACGTACGAGTGGTCCGGGAAGCGGCTTTCCATCTCTTTCCTTATGATCCTGTCGGCTACTATGTCGTATACGAGCTTAACCTCTTTCACTGTGCCGCGCTCGACCGGGGCCTCTTTCCTGAAGCTCCTGAGGAGCCTCTTTCCCGCTTTTTCCGCAATTGTTACGGCCTCTTTGAAAAATTTCCTTTCCGTCCGGGGTATTTTTCTCTCAAGCGCATTCATCTGTTCATCTCCTCCGCATAGTTCTTTCCGTCTCGGGAATAATGTAGAATTAATAATATCAGATTGGGGAGAAGAAATGGGCGGCACTTATCTGGAAGGAGAAAAGGCGCTCGAGAGGCTGGGAGACCTCACCGAGCTTATCTGCAGGGTTGCGGAAGGCGGCGGTGTTGGTGACGAGGACGAAACGCTCCTTGATGAGCTCCTTCGGGACATGTGCACCGCACTCAGGGAAAGGGACCTCCCGAAAGCGAAGAAGCTCGTGACGAGGATGCTCTCGGAGGTGCTTGGATACGACCAGGTCCGCGCCAGGTTCGTAATGCAGAACCACCTCAATAAAAACGCAGGGTGGGATTGATAAAACGCATACCCCGCCCGCCTGATATAATCTAGTCCCGGCAAATTCCGGAGACTCTCCCTTGCGGGGGTCATATTCGCTTTGCTGCCTGTATTTAATTGGGGGAGTTTACTTGGCCGGGGTCTTGAAATACTTGTCCCTGGCTTCTTTCGGGAGGTGCTTCTTGAGATATTCCGTTACCGCCTCCCTTACGATCTGAGCGGGTCTCATCTGGAGGTGCCATTGAGACTCGTTCAGCATGTCCACGAACTCCTGGGAGGCTTTAACGTATATGGCTTTTTCGAGAGGCTCTTTCCTGGTCTTCTCTTTCTTTCTTGTAACCATATTTTAAATATATAACATAGTCGAGATATAAAATGAATAGACGATTTTCCGTCGGTTTCGAATTATCCTTTTTGCATTGGACGCTGGATAATCCAGGAGTTAAAAATATGTAATGTTCTTCGGATATTATCAGGAGCGAAAAAAAGCATGAAAACCTCTCTGAATTTTTGCGTCCGCAGCCCGGTTTTCATGCTCCCGTCATCGTTACTTTCGATACGCGGATAATTTTTATCATGACACCGACAGGATAGTGTACGGTACGGTACAATTAATCTCTGGAGCAGCGCCCGGCGTTAGGACCGGACGGGGCGTCGAATCCGGCGATATTGCGTCATGACGAATTAAGGGGTCATCAGGAGGGGACACGCGATGAAATGGTCTTGGAAGATAGGCGAGTTCGCGGGCATCGGGATTTATATGCACGCGACTTTTTTTCTCATTATAGCATGGGTCATACTGATCCACTGGAGCGAGGGACACGACCTTGCGACTATATTATCGGGGGTCGTGTTCGTACTGGCGCTTTTCCTGTGTGTGGTGCTCCACGAATTCGGTCACGCCTTGACCGCCCAGAGATACGGTATCAAGACCCGCGATATCACGCTCCTGCCTATAGGAGGGGTCGCCCGTCTCGAGCGTATGCCCGACGTGCCGATGCAGGAGTTCTGGGTGGCCCTCGCGGGACCTGCGGTAACAGCGGTTATCGCGCTGCTGTTATTCTTCTGGCTCCGAATAACGGACAGCTTTGTGCCGGTCGAGCAGATCACTGTCACACAAGGCTCTTTTATAGAGCGACTCATGCTCGTCAACGTATTTCTACTTGTTTTCAACTTGATCCCCGCCTTCCCTATGGACGGCGGCAGGGTGCTCAGGGCGCTCCTCGCGCTCCGCGGCGATTATGTGACCGCTACACAAACGGCGGCGAGCATCGGACAGGCGATCGCCCTTATCTTCGGCTTCATCGGACTCTTTACGAACCCGTTCCTCATCTTCATCGCGCTCTTCGTCTGGATAGGCGCCGCCCAGGAAGCGAGCATGGTGAAGATAAAATCGGCGCTCGGTGGAATTCCCGTTTACAAGGCCATGCTCACCGATTACAAAATAGCCGCCCCCGGGGACAGGCTCAAGTACCTGGTCGATCTTACCATGTCCGGCTCCCAGCAGGATTTTCCCGTCGTCGATAACGGCAGGCTCGTAGGCATAGTGCCTCACGCCGACCTGATCAAGGGACTTGCGGAAAAGGGCGATTCGATTTCGGTTGGAGATATAATGAGGAGCGAATTCGAGGTCGTCGATCCCGGGGAAATGCTCGAGTACGCGTTCGCGCGTCTCCAGGCGGGCGATTTCTACACTATGCCCGTCGTCAAGAACGGAGAGTTGGTCGGTCTCCTGACGATGGACAACGTGGGGGAATTCATGAGGATACAGTCCGCCATGTCGGGCTCGCGCGCGCGGTGATGCCGGACGTGAAACGTTATTGCGGCCTTGCTCTCTCGGCCGTATCATAAATTGGTTATCAAATTCATACCGGTGTCGCAATGGAACATAAGACCGAAACATCCGGAAGCGAAGCGAAGACGACCCGCCGTCTCCACGTGACGGACATAAGCTGCGCGGGCTGCGTCGAAACCGTCGAGAAGACGCTCAGGTCCGTCCCCGGCGTGTCGGACGCGCAGGTAAACTTCGCGGAGAGGACTGCGACCGTAACGGGGAATGTGTCCCCGGACGTCCTGGTTACGGCCGTCGGAAAGGCGGGTTATACGGCCTCGCTTCTCGAAGACGAGGACGCTGAAGCGGAAAAGGAGAACGCCGAGCTCAGGCACTACAGGAAGCTTCTCCGCCAGACGACCGTCTCGGGTGTGATAAGCGTATTAATATTAGCGGTAAGCATGTTTCACCTCCTTCCTTCGCTCGATTCCGCCTCCGGGCGGATCTCGTGGGGTACGGTCTCACTTCTCACGCTTTTCGTCCTCGCATACGGAGGAGGCCGTTTTTTTACCGGCGCTTTGAAATCCTTCAGGAACCATAACGCGAACATGGACACGTTGATCGCCGTCGGCACCGGGGTCGCATGGGTCTATTCGACCTTCGTGGTGCTCTTTCCTGACTCCCTGGCCGAGGTCGCGAGACATCTCTACTTCGAGACTGCGGCGCTTATAATCGCATTCATAGATCTCGGCTCAGCGCTCGAGATGAGAGCGCGCGGCATGACCTCTCAGGCGATAAAGCGTCTCATGGGTCTTCGGCCGAGGACGGCGCGTGTAGTGAGAGGAGGCGAGGAGGTCGATATCCCGATCGGGCTCGTGATACCGGGCGACGTCGTGCGCGTCAGACCCGGTGAGAAGATACCCGTCGACGGAGAGGTCGTGGAGGGCTCGTCCCACGTCGACGAATCGATGCTCACGGGCGAGCCTATCCCGGTAGAAAAGAAGAAGGGGGACACGGTCGTCGGTGGGACTATAAATAAAACAGGGAGCTTCTTGTTCAGAGCCGATCGCGTCGGCAAAGACACCGCACTCGCCCGTATTATCGATATGGTGAGGAAGGCTCAGAATGCGAAGCCCGAGATAGGGAGGCTTGCCGACAAGGTCTCCGGCATCTTCGTCCCGACTGTGCTTATCATAGCCGTCGTTACGATGCTCGTGTGGTTTAACTTCGGCCCGTCCCCGCACATCACATATATTCTCGTAACGACTATGGCCGTGCTGATTATCGCGTGCCCCTGCGCATTGGGTCTCGCGACGCCGATATCGGTGATGGTCGGCGTTGGCAAGGCGGCCGAATACGGAGTTCTCATAAGGAAAGGGGACGCGCTCCAGCAGGCGGGGCAGCTCACAACGATCGTGCTCGACAAGACGGGGACTATAACCGAAGGCAAGCCCGTTGTGACGTCGGTCGAGCCCGTCCCCGGCGCTTTGAGCGGTGACGAGTTATTGGCGCTCGCGGCGGGGGTGGAGAGCGGCTCGGAGCATCCTCTCGCTCAAGCGGTCGTCGAAGCGGCCAGAGCGAAAAACATGGAGCTGAAAACGGTCGAATCGTTCGAGGCGGTGTCGGGACACGGCGTGAGGGCCGTTTATGACGGAAACACCGTTCTCGTGGGCAATAGGAAGCTCATGGACGAAAACGGGATCGATACAGGCCCGATGATCGAAGCCTGGGAACGTTTATCGAAGAAAGGGCAGACAGTCGTGTTTACGGCTCTCAACGGGACTCCGGCAGGGTTGTTAGGAATCTCCGACCCTGTTAAACCCGATTCGAAGGAGGCCGTTGCAAGGCTCCGCGGGCAGGGGATCAAGGTGATTATGCTTACGGGAGACAACAGTCTCACCGCAAGGTCCGTGGCCGAGCAGGTAGGGGTGGACGATTTCATCGCCGAGGTGCTTCCGGAGGATAAGGCCAGGGAAATTTCGCGGCTTCGGGAAAAGGGCGAGAAGGTTGGCATGGTGGGGGACGGCATCAACGATGCGCCCGCTCTGGCAGGTGCGGATGTCGGCTTCGCTATTGGGACCGGGACCGACGTCGCGATTGAGAGCGCCGATATAACTCTCATGAGGGGGTCGCTCCACGGAGTGGCGGACGCGGTGTCCATATCGAAGGCGACTGTAAGGAACATCAAGGAGAACCTGTTCGGGGCTTTTGCATACAATACACTGGCTATCCCGGTTGCGGCCGGGATACTGTTCCCGTTTACGGGTCTCCTCCTCAACCCGGTGATAGCGGGCGCCGCAATGGCGCTCTCTTCGGTTACTGTCGTGACGAACGCGAACAGGCTAAGGTGGTATAGACCGTGAGGACTGCGAAGAAATGAATATAATCGTCAACGTACTCGGACTCATTCTGGCCGCGTTCATCGTGTGGTGGTTCTGGATTTCAAAAAGGGGGACCGAGACGCGCGCCGGAGGGGATACGATCGGTATTGTCGTCGACGGCGGAGTATACACCCCAGCGGTTATCCGCGTGGCTGCGTGGAGACCCGTTACGCTCCGTTTTCTTCGGAAGGACTCGAGCCCGTGCGCGGAAAAGGTGATTTTCAGCGGCCTCGATCTAAGCGCCGACCTGCCGGTCGGGAAACCCTACGACCTGAGCTTTGTCCCAGAGAAGGCCGGTGAATACGATTTCACTTGCCAGATGGCGATGTACCGCGGCAGGCTTATTGTCGAAGAGAACACGAAACCCTGAAAGATACGGGCTTTTTCCAAGAACCGCTCCGTCCTGAAAAATACCTGACGCTCTTCTCATGCCCGGCCTTAACGCCAATCCGCAACGCGTATGTCAGGAAGCGCTGATTCTTGTATCATTGCCAAAAAAGAGAGCTCCCCGTGATACGGCACGGGACCTACTGGGAAATCTTGTTGACCTTGCTGGCTTGAAGTCCCTTGGGGCTTTCGACTACTTCGAACTCCACTTCATCACCTTCTGCCAGGGTTCTGAAGCCAGATCCTTCGATGGCACTGTAATGAACGAATACGTCTTTACCGTTGTCCTGCTCGATGAATCCGAAACCTTTGGACTCGTTGAACCATTTGACCTTACCTTTCAAAATAAATTCCTCCAAAAATAAGATTCATGCAAGAGTACATACTTTTATTTTTTAGTCAACAGGATTCGAATTATTTTTATTCCCGGCGAGGCCCATTTGACTTTAAAAAGTAATCTATGATAGCCTAAATCCGGCCGGCTGAACAAGACGGCGAATTGAAGAAACCGAGGAGGTAAAAGTAAATGGCTAAGGAAAGACCGAACGTGGTCAAGATGAAAGGCAACCCTGTGACTCTTCTGGGCAACGAGGTAAAGGTCGGGGACAAAGCGCCCGATTTCACGGCCCTTGCGGGTCTCGGGGCGCCTGTCGGGCTCGGCGACCTCAGGGACAAGGTAAAAGTGTTCAACGTCGTCGTTTCCGTTGATACACCTGTCTGCGACGTTCAGACGAAGAGGTTCAACAAAGAAGCGGCCGGCCTCGGGGACGATGTAGAGATCGTGACGTTGAGCATGGACCTCCCTTTCGCGCTAAAGCGTTACTGCGCGGCCGAGGGTATAGACAAGGTTAAGACATTGTCCGATTATCAGAATGCGTCTTTCGGGGAAGCCTACGGTGTGCTCATAAAGGAAAACAGGCTGCTCGCGAGGTCGATCTTCGTAGTGGACAAGGACGACAAGGTAAGGCATGCTGAGATCGTCGGAGAAATAACACAGGAGCCCGACTACGAAGCTGCGCTCAAAGCCGTAAGAGAATCTATTTGAATATCTACGTCGTAACATCGTAAACGCGAGGCCCTGGCCCCGCGCGGACACGGGAAGCCCGCGTATGGTCTGGGCGGGCAGGCTTGTCTTCCCGCTCTCGCGCCTTTAAAATCCCTGCCCCAATATGTATCCTTATAGGTGTAAGGCAATATCGTTATGGAGGCTCACCGATGGGGCTCGGTAAAATGATCTCGGGTCTTTTTAAAAAAGACAACGGGGAAGAATCTCAGGCGGGTATAAACCGCCACGATGAAAGTAGATCCGAAGGCATAGCCGACACAGTCGAGAATCCTGCGCACGCTGAAACCACCGGCCTTCACGTAGAGGCCGCGCATGACCACGCACCCCGCCCTCAGGCGGATGGAGGTGCGGAAAGAACTCCTTCACCGGATACCACTGTGGAGGTCACGGAGAATAAGATCCTCGAAGTCCTGAGCAACGTCTACGACCCCGAGATACCGATCGATATAGTGAATCTCGGGCTGATATACGGCATAGATATAGAAGGCGGGAACGTGCGCATAAGCATGACTATGACGGCCCCCGGATGTCCCGCTTCGACACAGATAGCAGGCGAGTCGAAGATTCTGGTCGAGGAGATACCCGGAGTGGAAAGCGTGGAGATAGAGCTCGTCTGGGACCCGCCCTGGGACCCGAGCAAGATGAGCGAGGAAGCTCAGCAGAGCCTGGGTATTTTCTAATCGTGATATCCGCCATCTTAATACATCCTGCAAGCGTGAATTGAACATATGCCCTCCCTTCCGAATGGAGTTTTCATAACTGGCACCGATACGGGCGTAGGCAAAACCGTAATCACTGCTGCTTTGGCATGGATATTGGTCCAAGCGGGCAAGCGTGTTGCTGTAATGAAACCCGTGCAGACGGGCACCGGGCTTCCGGGGATGACCGACATCGAGTTCGTGGAGAGCGTGCTTGACGCAAAGTTCGATCCGGATGATACTTGCATATACCGGTTTCGGGAGCCGCTCTCGCCGCTTGCCGCATCGAGGATCTCCGGGATAAAAATAGATACGGGAAAGATTAAACAGGTTTTTGAAAAGCTCCGCTCGGCGCACGACATCGTTATCGTCGAAGGGGCGGGGGGCCTCCTCGTACCCATAACGGAGGATTATCTGATGGCCGACCTCGCCCGAGACTTCGGAATCCCTCTCCTCATCGTCACGCGTCCCGATCTCGGCACGCTTAACCATACTGCACTCACGGTAGAGGCGGCGAGGCGCAGAGGAATCGATATTCTGGGGGTCGTCATTAACCGTTTCCCTCCTTCTCCCGGACCGGCCGAACGCACGAACCCCGGCTTCATTACCCTCATGACCGGAGTGCCGGTGATCGGGGTGTTTCCGTCCGACCCTTCCCTCTCCGTAGAGGAAGGCAGAGCGGGCGGGATTCTCGAGCTCGCAGTGTCCGCTTTTGCACCTTCCTTGGGCGGGACATTTGACCTCGAAGATTTTATCACGCGGCTCGTTTAGACCGTACTTTTTCTCCCCGAAAAATAGGAATATTGCGGGATCGCCTGTCTGCATATCTGTCCGCAGGGATTCGCATTTTAATGCTGCATTAAGGGAACTTGACAGATTTCCTCGGTATGATATACATACTAGGCGTTTTTTGAGTACTTTGTTTTAACTTTCCAAATGGACACACTCCAGAGCTAAGGTAAATAGGATGAGAAAACGGATTACATTGCTTTCAGTGCCTGTTCTGACACTGGTTATATTCCTGGGCTTGTATTTTTTCGATAACGCTGAAAGCAGCAGTAAAGGGCCCGTTCAGCCGGTCAGGTTCAGCCATAAAATCCACGCCGGCGCCGAAAACGATCAGATACCTTGTCAGTACTGCCACAGCTTTGTTGACGTATCCCCTAATCCCGGAATACCATCGGTTCAAAAATGCATGGGCTGCCATACCCATATAGCCGGCCGCGACGTCGAGTACGACTTCGACGGCACCACGATCAATATCCAGCAGGAGATAGCAAAGGTCAGGGAGTACTGGGCGAAGAAGGAACCCATACCCTGGAACAAGGTCAACACGATGCCCAATTACGTCCACTTCAACCATAAAAGGCATATAAAGCGCGGCTTCGAATGCGCCGCCTGCCACGGGGACGTTGCGAACATGAACCAGATTTATCAGGTAACCAGGCTCAACATGGGTTTCTGTATACAGTGTCATACGCAGAACGCCAGGGACCACGAGGAGCTCACTCACCTGAAAGACTGTCTCACGTGTCATTATTAATTGGAGGAGGAAATGTCTCAAGATAAAAAGGGCGGAATCAAGAGAAGGGATTTTCTGAAGATCATCGGAGTTGCCGGGGGAACGGCTGCCGTAACTGGCGCATGTTCCAACCCGGCCGAGCAGATCATCCCTTACGTCATACCGCCCGAAGGGATAATCCCCGGAGTCCCCAACTGGTATGCAAGCACATGCCGCGAGTGTCCGGCGGGGTGCGGCATAATCGTGAAGAACCGTGAGGGGAGGGCGATAAAGGTCGAGGGGAATCCGAAGAATCCGATAAACATGGGCGGGAGCTGCGCCGAGGGACAGGCCATGCTCCAGGGTCTTTACAACCCCGACCGCACGAGGTCTCCTCTCGTCAGGAACGACCTCGGGAGACTCGAGCCTCTTGGGTGGGACGAAGCCCAGAAGACTCTTGCCGAAAAGATAGAGGAAGTCAGAAAGAAGGGCGGCAGCGGAAGGATAGTATTCCTCTCCGATCATAACGAAGGTACGCTGGGGAACCTGATCGACGACTGGATGTCGGCGGTGGGAGGAAAACACCTCACGTACGAAGTTTACTCATACGAGCCGCTCAAAGAAGCGAACCGTATCGTGTTCGGAATTGATAAAATACCAACATATAATATCGATAAAACTAAGTACCTCCTCTCGTTCGGGGCTGATTTCCTGGAGACATGGCTGTCGCCGACCCTCTACTCGAGGCAGTTCAGCGAGATGCACGCTTATAAGGATAAATCCATGGGGAAGTTCGTCCACGTGGACCCGAGAGCGGGGCTTACAGGAGTGAACGCCGACGAATGGGTCTCGATAAAACCGGGCACTGAAGCGGTACTTGCGCTCGGCATAGCGAACGTCATAGTGAGCGAAGGCATGTCCGCAAACGGCGGAGGCGGTTTCGCCGGACTGCTCGGCGCATATTCGCCCGAGAAAGTTTCTTCGGTCACGGATGTCCCGGTCGATACTATCAAGGAGTTAGCGAAGGAATTCTCGTCCATGCAGCCGAGCCTCGCTATCGGCGGGGGAATCGCCAATACATCGACAAATGCAACCGAAACTCTGGTTGCGATAAATATCCTGAATTATGTCGCCGGCAACGTCGGCCAGACGATCGATTTCGGCAATACTCTCACTCTCTCAAAAGCGAGCTCTTTCAAGGAGATATCGTCCCTCGTCGAATCGATGTCAAACGGGGAGGTCGACGTCTTATTTATATATAATGTAAACCCCGTCTTCACGCTTCCGAAGGCTC
Source organism: Thermodesulfobacteriota bacterium (assembly GCA_040754335.1). Lineage (NCBI taxonomy): Bacteria > Pseudomonadati > Thermodesulfobacteriota > Thermodesulfobacteriota bacterium. Next base: position 317,995 of record JBFMCV010000004.1, read on the forward strand.
TCGGTTTCGAGGACGCCCTCGGCAAGGTGCCTTACACGGTGAGCTTCTCGAGCTTCATGGACGAGACGACCGAGAAGGCTGATCTCATACTCCCCGATAACACGACGATCGAATCCTGGGGGGACTTCATCCCCGACGGCAGGGTCCACGGGCTAATTCAGCCGGTGATGAACCCTGTCTTCAACACGAAGAGCACCGGGGACGTGATACTCGCCGTAACCGCGCAGCTCGAAGGGTTGAAAGGCAGGTATACGCAGGTTTCATATTACGATTATCTCAGGGATTCATGGAAGCAGGTCTGGACGGGCGTCACGGGAGGCGGGGATTTCGAAGCCTTCTGGAACACTGCGCTCGAGAACGGCGGCATATACAGGGAAACGACGCCCGTGCAGGTATCCGCGCCGGGGAATGTTTCCGGCATAACTTTCTCAGAGCCCGAGTTCAAGGGCGACGGCGATTTTTACTTCATTGCTTACCCCTCCTACAAGTACTACGACGGCAGGGGTGCCAACAAGCCCTGGCTCCAGGAGCTGCCTGACGCCGTCACCACCGGGGTCTGGGATTCGTGGGTCGAGATGCACCCGGATACGGCCAAAAAACTCGGGGTCAAGCTCGGAGACTTCGTCAGGATAGAATCGCCTGACGGGACGATAGAGACACAGGCTTATGTTTATGAAGGTATAAGACCGGATACGCTCGCCGTTATGATCGGGCAGGGACATACGAGCTACGGCAGATACGCGAAAGACAGGGGCGTGAATCCGATTTCTATCCTGCCTGTTTCCACGGACAAAATTACAGGAGGCTTCGCGTGGCTTACTACGAAGGTAAAGGCCTCGGGTACGGGCAGGAGCGCACAGTTCGTACAGACTCAGTACACGACAACCCAGCATGACAGGGACGTTGCGCAGATGGTAACGCTCACCGAGCTCGAGCACGGCCTCCATCACGAGGCGCACGAGGAGCCCGATTTCTATCCGCCCGTGGAATATGCGAGATACCAGTGGGGCATGTCCATAGACCTCCAGAAGTGCACTGGGTGCGGCGCCTGTATCACCGCCTGCTACGCGGAGAACAATATACCGTTCGTCGGCAAGGAGCTCGTGGCGAAAAGACGCGATATGGCATGGCTAAGGATCGACAGGTTCTTCGAAAAATCGGACAACAAATCCGGGTTCGAGATAAGGTTCCTCCCGATGCTCTGCCAGCAGTGCAATAACGCTCCGTGCGAGCCCGTATGCCCGGTATTCGCGACTTACCATAACCCCGAAGGGTTAAACGGAATGATATATAACAGGTGCGTGGGGACGAGGTACTGCTCCAACAACTGCACCTACAGTGTGAGGAAATTCAACTGGTTCACCTACAAGCTCCCCGAGCCTCTCAACTGGCAATTCAACCCTGACGTCACAGTCAGGGACAAGGGCGTCATGGAGAAATGTACTTTCTGCATCCAGAGGATCAATTACGCAAAGGACCAGGCAAAGGACAAGGGAAGGGACGTGCTCGACGGAGAGTTCCAGGTCGCTTGCCAGCAGTCATGCGCATCGGGCGCGATTGAATTCGGGAACCTGAAAGACCCGGAGTCCAGGGTGTCGAAGCTTTCACACGATGAAAGGGGGTACAGGGTGCTCGATCAGCTCAACACGAAGCCGAATATTACGTATCTAAAAAAAGTGAAATGGGATAAGGCGTAATGAGTGAACATAATTCATTAACTTATGCGAAAGTCAACGAAGATGTAATACGGATGCTCGATAAGCCGACCGTCAAATGGCTTGCGCTTTTCCTGCCGGTTCTAGGGGTTGTAGGCTTCGGGCTTTTCTGCTTCATCTATCAGGTGTATACGGGTCTTGGGGTCGCGGGATACAGACACCCCGTGTTCTGGGGCGTTTACATTACGGACTTCGTTTTCTGGGTCGGTATCGCCCACTCCGGGACATTGATCTCGGCGATACTATATCTCTTCAGGGCGAGCTTCAGGGTGTCCATATACAGGATAGCGGAGGCGATGACGGTTTTCGCAGTTCTGACCGCCGGGCTCTTTCCCATCATACATCTGGGGCGTCCGTGGTTCTTCTACTGGCTCTTCCCTTACCCGAACCAGCGGGAATTATGGGTGAATTTCAAATCCCCGCTCCTGTGGGACGTGTTCGCCGTCAGCACATACCTTACGGTAAGCTCCGTATTCTTCTTTGTCGGAATGATCCCCGACATAGCCGCGATAAGGGACAAGGTAAAAGAGGTTCCCCGCAAGATCGCATACACGATCCTCTCGCTCGGGTGGAAGGGGTCCAACTGGGAATGGCTCCATTATTCGAGAGCCTATCTCTATTTCGCCGCGTTCGCCACGCCACTGGTCCTCTCGGTGCACAGCGTCGTATCCTGGGACTTCGCCATGGCCGACCTGCCCGGGTGGCACACTACGATCTTCGCCCCCTATTTCGTGGCCGGAGCTATATTCTCGGGGCTCGGCATGGTCATAACGCTCACGATTCCGATAAGAAAGATCTTCGCGCTCGAGGATTACATAACGCTCGACAATTACGACGGCATGGCGAAGATGATAATACTGACCTCGCTGATCGTGGGGTATGCGTACGGCACGGAGTTCTTCATGGCCTGGTACAGCGGAAGCCCTGCAGAGTGGGGACAGTTCTATTACAGGGCCACGGGCGATTATGCGCTCTTTTACTGGATAATGGTCGTTTGCAACGTGCTGATACCGATCCCGCTATGGTTCAAGAGCGTGAGGAGAAATATAAAGGCTCTGTTCATTATATCGATCTTCATAAACATAGGCATGTGGTTTGAAAGGTTCAATATCATAGTGATCTCGCTCTCCCAGGGTTTCGAGCCGGGCGCGTGGGGAATATATAAAGTCTCCTGGGTCGAAATGGGTATTACGGCGGGCAGCTTCGCCTGGTTCTTCATGTTCTTCCTCCTTTTTATAAAGACGCTGCCGGCTATTTCTATCGCGGAGTTAAAGGAAATTTTGCCTGTACCGAAAAAGGAGGCAAAACACCATGGATAAGCAGGGTGTACTGGGGATATTCTCTTACGTCGATCTCACGGTCAAGGCAGTAAAAAAACTAAAAGACGAGGGGTTCAGGAACCTCCGCGTTTTTTCTCCGGTGCCAAATCATGAGATAGAAGACGCAGTCGGGGAGCCCGAAAGCATAGTGCGCTTTTTCACCCTCTTCGGCGCAATGCTGGGCACTGCTTGCGGCGTCGGTTTCACGGTCCTTACATCGTCCGACTGGCCGATCCCCGTAAGCGCGAAGCCGGTCGTATCGATACCTCCATATATAGTGATAATGTTCGAGCTCACGATTCTGATCGGCTCGCTATCGACGCTCCTCGGGCTTCTCATCAATTCCCGTCTCAGACGGAACGCCCCGAGGACCATGTACGATCCGAGATTCACGGACGATAAGTTCGGCGTGATGGTGACGTGCGGCAAGGACAAGATTAAGAAGGTCGAAGAAATACTAAATTCCCAGGGGGCCGAAGAAGTAAAGTTCGACGGCGTTTAATCAGCCGCGGCTTCTCAGGAGGTACTACGGGATTGTCAGTGAAGAATATGAAATATTATGCGGCGTTAATGATCTTATTGAGCTTCGTAGGAGCTACGGGAGCCGGCGCATTTCCGTGGAATTTCGATATGTGGCTTCAGCCCTCGATACAGCCCTATGAAGAGCCGATCGCTTACCCCGAGCTCTCGGTCTCGACTACGGGTCTCAGGCTCGAACCGCTTCCGAGAGAGCGGTACGAGAGCATGACGGTGAATCCCGTGCCCGCAACGGCGGAGTCGCTCAAGCACGGTGAGCAGCTCTTCAATACTTACTGTTTCGTCTGCCACGGCAAAGAGGGCAAGGGGGACGGGCCCGTAATAAAGCGGGGGTTCTATCCGATGAACCTCACGAACCCTGCCGTTATCGCCAGGACCAACGGTTACATATACGCCTACATCAGATACGGCGGGAAGGTCATGATGCCAAGCTACCGCGAGAGCATAACCTCGGAAGGCGCATGGGACGTCGTGAATTATGTAAGGAAGCTGCAGGGAAATCCGAATACAGAACCGGCTAAACCCCAGAACGGGAATACAGCAGAGGAGACCGCTCAGTAATATGGATCAGCATATAAGAGATGAAATACTCGCTAAAAGATCGGGCATACCGACTCTGGGCATATACATATTTCTAGTCATAGCCGTGGTCGGTTTCGGTACGTTCGTATCCCAGATTTTAGGCTCTGATCCCGGGAGCGCGTGGGAGATATTCCTGATCAATTTCCTCTTCTGGACCGGCATAGCTCAGGCGGGCGTTGTGTTTTCGTGCATACTGCGAATCACGAACGCCAGGTGGGCGAGGCCGCTTCTGCGCGTTAGCGAGGGCCTGGGTTCGTTCCTTCCCATATCGCTCATACTCCTCCTCGTCGTTTTCGCCGGCAGGGATTACATCCTCCCGTACGCCACGGAGCATTACCACCACCCGAAGGACGTATGGCTCAATATGACTTTCGTCTTCAGCCGTGACGTCATAGGTTTCATAGTGCTGCTCGTTCTAACCTTGTGCTACCTGTATTATTCCCTGAGACAGGACCTGGGCGGCGTGAGCCAGAAGCTCGACGGGCTTGCCGGCTGGATATCGTCCGGATGGAAGGGCGAGGAAGAGAGGAAAGGCGTCTGGATAAAGATAGGCAAATTCGCCCCGGCTGTGATTATCCTGTACGCGCTTGTGTTCAGCCTGTTCGCCTGGGACTTTATGATGTCGCTCGACCCTCACTGGTTCAGCACCCTTTTCGGCCCGTTCTATTTTATGGGGAGCTTCGTCGCCGCAATCGGGACTACTATAATCTTTTCGATATTACTAAGGAGAAGGCTCGGGCTCGAGGACTATCTGAACGACAAGCAATATCACGACATCGGCAAGCTGCTCCAGGGTTTTTCGCTCTTCTGGGTCTACCTGTTTTTCTCTCAGTTCCTTCCGATATGGTACGCGAACATGCCCGAGGAGACTGCTTTCGTTATCAAGAGGGTGAAGGAAGAGCCTTTCAGGTCGCTATCGTGGGCGGTGCTGACATGCTGCTTCATATTCCCTTTTGTTTCCCTCCTCCCGAGAACGAACAAGGTAGTGAAGCCTATAGTCGTGTTCATCGCGTCTGTTTCGTTGACCGGGTTCTGGCTCGAAAAGTATGTGCTCGTGATACCTTCGCTTTCCAATACAATAAATATAAGCTTAATGCAGATACTCATAACGCTCGGGTTCCTCGGGGCATTCGTTATGACGTTCCTGATCTTTATGAGGGCGTTTCCGTCAATACCGGTGGGTGACCCGTTCTTCGGCGGGAAATCCGGTTCGGGAGGACATTAATGGACGAAAGAAGACTGGATATGATTTGTCAGGTGGCCGTAGCGGCCCTTTGTCTCGGTGTTGCGGGGTTCATATCGCTCATCGCGACCGTGGCCCTCTTCGGTCCCCATATTGCACCCCTGATGAACAAGCTCCCCTGGTGAGCGGGAACGGAGCGGAATCTCCGGAGCGCAAGGGCTTTACGGACACCGGCGCACGTAATCTCATTACACCCACCCGTTTCACGAACAAATCATTTGACAGACCGCATCATCCGGTGCAAAAATCATAAGGAGCAAATCCGAATACAGTCAGGAGGGCATTATGGCTAAAAAACCGCCAGCTTCGGCAAAAAAAGAAAACGGTGCGAAACCCGCGAAAAAGAAAACCGGACTTAAATTCGAATACGTCCTCTATGAAAAGAAAGACAGGATAGCCCGCGTGACCATCAACCGCCCCGAGGTGCGTAACGCCCTTAACTCGGAAGTGCGGGAGGAGCTCGCGATCGCTATAGAGGACGCCTGGCTCGATGACGATATAGGCGTGATCGTTCTCACAGGCGCCGGAGGCAAGGCGTTTTCAGCGGGAGGGGATCTCTCATGGATTGTCGACCCCGAGAAGAAGGTCGACGCTAAATACATGCTCGTCCATTACAGGCTGGCAACCGCAATGCGCAACTGCGGGAAGCCTATCATAGCTCGGGTCGACGGTTACTGCGTCGGGGGCGGGAACGAGCTCAACATGCTCTGCGACCTGACCATAGCCTCCGACACGTCGGTATTCGCTCAGGCAGGCCCCCTCGTGGGCAGCGCGCCTATATGGTACGGGCTCCAGCAGCTCCAGCACTCGGTCGGAGACAAGAAGGCGAGGGAGATCGTATACCTCTGCAACAGGTACACGGCTCAGGAAGCGATGAACATGGGCTGGGTCAATAAAGTCGTGCCCAAGGAAAAGCTCGACGAAGAAGTGGACGCCTGGTGTCAGAGCCTCCTTGAGAAGAGCAGGCAGTCCCTCAGGATCGCGAAGCTGCAGATAAATTTCATATCCGATATGGCGCACCCCCAGATCACCCACGGGCTCGAGCTCGCGAGGTTCTTCCTCAAGGCGCCCGAGATGGTCGAAGGCGCGACCGCGTTCCTGGAGAAGAGGAAGCCCGATTTCTGGGGCGTGGATTGAATATGGATAGAGACGGGTGACGGATGTCCAGAGAGGCTGAAATAAAATTGCTGATAAAGCTCGACGACAAGGGCGTGCCGGAAGAGATGTGCTGGAGCGCGAGCGATTCCGGCATCGACGGCTTCGTGCCGTGTGATTCGCTCATGCTGTCGGTGTGGGACCGGTCCGAGAAGAATACGATGAGCGTAGATCTCTGGACTAACGCTATGCAGGTGGGTGAGATGAACGCCCACTTCTATTACACGCTCATGAAGATGGCCGATACGTACGGGAGAGCGACCGGGAGTCAGGAGCTGTCTGACATGATAAGGAATTTCGCCGGAGAATTCGCCAGGAAAGTCGGAGAATTCGCGGTGAAGTCCGGCTGATATCCGGCTAATTTCTCAGAAAGCCGAAAGGACCTCGCGCGCGAAGAATTTAAGAGTAGCGTGGTTCATGATGTCCGAGAAGAAGATCGTATATTTCGTAATTCCCTTCTTCTCGTTCTCTTCTATCTTCCTTATGCACTGCTCGGGCGTTCCGACTATGCCTAATCTTTCAACGTCCCCGAAAAACCCGTACCTCATCTGGGCCTTTGGGAGCTTTTCCGAGAGCTCGGCCTTGTCCTTCGCGAGGACGCAAACCGTCTGCTGGGATATCCTGATGTCGTCTGGGTTTCTGCCGACCGCTTTGCAGTGGCCTCTGAGCGCTTCCATTTTTCTATCATATGACAGTGAGTGGTTAGCCGGGCAGTTCCACTCGTCCGCGAGCTCGGCCACCACCCTCAGAAGGTGTTTTTCGCCGCCCCCGCCGATCATCACCGGAGGGTGCGGCTTCTGGACGGGCTTCGGGTTACAGTAAGCGTCGCTGATTCTGTAATACTCACCATCGAAGCTGGGTTTCTCTTCCGTCCACATAGCTTTTATGATTCTCACGGCTTCGGACAGCTGCTTTATTCTGGTCACGGTGTCAGGGAAATCGTATCCGTAAGCCCTGTATTCGGGCTCGAACCAGCCGGCGCCTATCGCGAACTCGAGCCTCCCGCCGCTTATCACGTCGAGTGTGGACGCCATCTTGGCGAGGAGAGACGGAGGCCTGAAGGAGTTGCAGAGCACCATCGTGCCGAACCTCACTCTCGAAGTAACGGTCGAGAGCGCCGACATGAGAGTCCACGATTCGAAGATGTCGAGGTCGAGGCCCCCCATGCCGAGTATGTGGTCGTAGAACCAGACGGAGTGGTAGCCGAGCCCGTCGCATAGCTCGGCGGTTTTGCGTATATCGTCGAATCCGATCTTCTGCTGTCGCAGCATCACTCCGAAATCTATTCTGGGCATCCTTGTCTCCTCAAGCGTTTTCTCTCGATGGAAGAATCACTTTAACAGAGCGCCGCCGGGGATTCAAATATTTCGTTTCGCCAATACCCCACGGTTTGACACGGGGTAATAAATGCTATAGTTTTAGTGGCTGAAAATAGAGGAGGATAAAGGGATATGAAAAAAAGTTTCATTAATTTATTCTCGTGCGCTGCATCCGCCCGGTTGCGTCCGGCAGCGGTCGTTTTATTCGCCGTACTACTGGTACCCGCAATGTTTCTGAGCGCGGCATGCAAGCAGGAGGGCTCGAAGCAGGCGGAAGTCGAGAATCAAAAAAGCGAAGCAAAAGGAGGCAATCCAGTGGTTATAATGTCGACATCCAAAGGGGACATCAAAATTGAGCTGTTTAAAGACAAGGCTCCCATAACGGTCGAGAATTTTCTCTCGTACGTGAACGACGGGTTTTATAACGGGACGATATTTCATCGCGTGATACCGAATTTCATGATCCAGGGCGGGGGATTCACTCCCGACTTCAGTCAGAAGCCGACCAAGCCTCCGATAAAGAACGAAGCCAAGAACGGGCTCAAGAACGAAAGGGGCACGCTCGCTATGGCGAGGACTCAGGTCATCGACAGCGCTACGTCGCAGTTCTTTATCAATCTCGTCGACAACAGCTTCCTCGACAACGGGGCCAGGGATTACGGCTACGCGGTGTTCGGCAAGGTGATAGACGGCATGGACGTCGTGGACGAGATTGCTGCGGTAAATACGGGTACTAGGGGCATGTACGGGGACGTCCCTCAGGAAGACGTCGTGATAACATCCGTCAAGGTCGTCGAGCAATAGTCGAGGCGTAATTTACAGGATTTCCCGCTTTTCGGGATCAAGCACTCCCCTGAATGTCCTTCTGTGTATAGGGCATGGGCCGTATTTCCTTATCGCTTCGAGGTGCTCCCTCGTGGGGTAGCCCTTGTGCGACCTGAAATTGTATTCGGGGAATTGCTCGTGGTATCTGTCCATAATCTCGTCCCTTCTGACCTTGGCCACTATCGAAGCAGCGGCGATCGAACAGCACCTGGAGTCTCCCTTGATAACCGTCTCCTGAGGGATGGGGAGTGATGTCTTCTGATTGCCGTCTATCAGCAGGAAGTCGGGCATCCTCTCGAGTTTATTGACCGCTATCTCCATCGCGAGGAGAGAAGCCCTGAGAATATTGATATTGTCGATTTCCTCATGGCTGACTATGCCGACGGCGAAAGCAACGGCGGAAGATACTACTTGCTCGAGTATCGTCACTCTCTGAAAGTGTGTCAGCTTTTTCGAATCGTCGAGGCCGGGGATGCTGAACGCTTCGGGTAGTATTACGGCTGCCGCGACCACAGGGCCCGCGAGAGGCCCTCTCCCCGCTTCGTCGACGCCGGCGGGTGTTTTGCCCTTTGCCCAGATCCTTTTTTCGATTACGAGGTCGGGTGGACTCATCTCCTCCGTCTCCTGACCGCAAGTCCCTTGTGTCTCAATTCGACCGGGATAGCGGACTTTCCGGCTGCTTCCGGACTTTCTCTAGCTCAATATGCCGTAATCCGTGAGCGCGGTCCTCAACTCCTGGTAATTCTTTTCCGACATCTGGCAGAGCGGGAACCTGTATTCATAAGCGATCCGGTCCATCATGCTGAGTGCGGCCTTAACCGGTATCGGGTTCGTTTCGAGAAATAGCGCTTCGTTGAGGGGAAGGAGCCTGTAGTGCATGTCCCTCGCTTTTTCGTATTCCCCTTTTGCGAAGAAGTCGTAGAGGTCGGCCACGTCTCTCGGCGCGACGTTGGCTGTTACGGTGATGAACCCTCTAGCGCCTATCGCCATGAGCGGGAAATTCAGCGCGTCCTCTCCGGAATAGAGCAGGAAGTCCTTTCCGCAGAGATAAAGTATCTTGCTCGCCTGAGCGAGCGAGCCCGAAGCCTCCTTCACGCCGACGATATTCTTACAGTCCCTCGCGAGCCTCTGTATTGTTTCGGGGTTCATATTGACGCCCGAGCGTCCTGGGATGTTGTATAGGATGATCGGGATGCTGACCTGTGACGCTATCTGCTTGAAGTGGAGATAAAGCCCCTCCTGTGTAGGCTTGTTGTAATAAGGCACTACGAGGAGGGCCGCGTCGGCCCCTATCTGCTCGGCGAACCTCGTTAGCCTGATCGCTTCCTTCGTGCTGTTAGAGCCCGTACCGGCGACTACAGGGACGCGTTTCCTGACCGCCTTGACCGTGAGCTCGATCACGTATTCGTGCTCTTCGTGCGAAAGCGTCGGGGATTCGCCCGTCGTGCCGCATGGTACTATACCGTGGGTGCCGCTTTCGATCTGGAATTCGATGAGCTTTTTGAGCGCGTCTTCGTCGATCCTGCCGTTCTTAAAGGGGGTGACGATTGCGACTAGTGAGCCGTGAATCATTAAAAGCCTCCTTCTTGTGGCTGCCTTTCATTATATTGTAGCCGCAGTGTAAATCAAGGAACCTTGTTGACGTTGTGAAAAAGCGTGAACCGTACAGCTAGGCGAGGCATCGGTTCCGCTTAAGGTTTGTGAAGCTTCGCTCCGCATTCGGAGCAAAAATGGCTGCTGCCCGGAATCCTGCCCCCGCACCGGCTGCAATATATATAATCACCGTCGGGCAAATTTTTGAATATATCCATTGCGTTCGCAACCGCCACTTTAACGGTTTCTTCGAGCTTCGCACAGTGGTGGGAGGCCTGCCTCGGGAATTCAATAATGTCTTCGTGCCCCGGAGAGGTGATCGAGATCCTGGGCTCGGTGTTATCGAGCTCATAAAATATCTGCGAGATGCCGGAGAGGGGGATGTCCCTGAACCTCTTGAACACCGACGAATTCCTGGCGATTATTATCCTGTGGCTAGTCAGGATGAACCATGAGTTGAAGAACGTGTTGCTGTCGATGAACCTGGGAGCTTTATATATGGCCCGCCAGTTTAGTAGAGTAACGAGTATGCTCTCTTCTTCCCTGATGTATTTTTCGACGCCTTGTCTTATCCCGTGCGGGAGCTCGGTGTAGTTCCTCGTCTCGAACATGCCTATTATATTTCTCACTGCGTCCATTATCGCCATCAGATATGGTCCCTGATAAGGAGCTCCGCGATCTGAATCGCGTTCAGCGCTGCTCCCTTCCTGAGCTGGTCTCCCACGACCCAGAAGCTGAGCCCCGCGGGAACGGTATAATCTTCTCTTATCCTCCCCACAAGGCATTCGTCCTTGCCTGCCGCATCTATCGGCATCGGGTATTTGAGGTTCTGGGGCTCGTCCACCACCTTGACACCGGGGAATTTACTCAGGGCCTCCCTTGCCTCCCTGGGGGTTATCCTCTTTTCCGTCTCGATGTTGACTGAGACCGAGTGCGCCCTGAACACGGGCACCCTTACCGTCGTCGCGGTTACGGCTATTGTGTCGTCTTCGAGTATCTTGCGGGTCTCGTTATGGAGCTTCATCTCCTCTTTCGTATAGCCGTTCTCGAGGAAGCTGTCGATGTGGGGGAGGAGGTTGAACGCGATCTGGTGGGGGAATGTTCTCGCTTTTATTTCTTTGGAATGCGCCCAGGCGAGCGTCTGACTGCGGAGCTCCTCGATTGCCTGTGCTCCTGCGCCCGAGACAGCCTGGTAGCTCGATGCGACTACTCTCCTGATCCTGCCCAGGTCGTGAAGCGGCTTGAGAGCCATGATAGTGACCGCGGTCGTGCAGTTAGGGTTGGCTATAATGCCCCTTTTCTTATACATGCCGACCGCGTGAGGGTTTATTTCCGGCACTACAAGCGGTATGTCTTCTTCCATCCGGAATGCGGAGCTGTTATCGACGACGACCGCCCCCGCCTCCACAGCGGCAGGCGCGAATTCTCTGCTCCTCGACGCCCCTGCGGAAAAGAGCGCTATGTCTATTCCTCCGAATGAGTTCCCGTCCAGTTTTTTTATTGTTAAGGTGCCGCCGTTATATTCGACCTCTTTCCCCTCGGACCTCTCGGACGCTAGGAGCCTGAGCTCTTTCACGGGAAAGCTCCTTTCCCTGAGTATGCTCATCATCTCTTCTCCGACCGCTCCCGTCGCTCCAACTATCGCGACGTTATAACCGTTACTCTTCATTTCTTCCTCCGGATTTTATCGCGTGCTTCCGGTACTGCTTACCGGCAATATTTTTTTTCGATCTCGCTTACCTTATCGATGTTGTTCTTCTCGTTCTCATCTGGTCCCGTGCTCAGCCAGGCGTCGAGTATTTCACCGGCCACGACCGGGGAAGTCGCCCTAAGACCCATGGCAAGCACGTTGGCGTCGTTCCATTTCCTCGCTCCCTCTGCGGTCCTTGAGTCCTGGCAGAGGGCGGCTCTTATTCCGGGCACCTTGTTTGCCGCTATACTGACCCCTGTTCCCGTCCAGCAGAAGAGTATACCCTGATCGCAGGCCCCTTCACTCACCCTTTCAGATACCTCGCGGGCGACGTCCGTCCACCCAAGATTTTCCCCCTTGAGTGGCCCGTGAAGCTCGACCTCGATTCCCCTTTTCCGAAGCTCCTCTATTACGAAGTCAGTCAGGTATGTGCGCTCGTCGCTTCCGACCGCTATCTTCATACGGTAAACCTCATGCCCCCCTTTCTCTAGTATTCTAAATGTGTTGCACCCGGTCTTCAAGCTCGGCAGGGAGATTAGCGGAATCTCATCCGTCTAAGGCTGGCCTCGTGAGAGTCAGCTCCGGAATTTGATTATCTTGACCTTTTCCATGGTAACGATGCCGTTCTCAATACTCTCCTCGAGATAAGGAAGCAGCAACTTTATTTTCTCTTCGTCGTCCACTATTTCTATTATGATCGGCAGGTCCTCGGACAGCCGGAGTATTTTCGCCGTGTGTATCTTGCTGTTGGCGCCGTATCCCATTATGCCCCTGATCACCGTCGCCCCCGCTATATGGAGCTCCCTTGCCTTGTACACAATATATTCGTAAAGAGCTTTGCCGTCATAGCTGTCGCTCTCGCCTATGAATATCCTTAACAGCAGCTCCTCTTTGAAAATGTTCATCCCGGCCTCCTACCTCACGATATTGAACAGAAATCTCGCCGCGATAAAGCCTAGAAATACCATTCCGAGACCGAGGATGTTGCTCCCGAGAAAGTTCAGCAGCGCGTATCCCAATTCCTTCTCTCTCAGCAGGTTGAAGGTCTCGAGCCCGTACGTCGAGAAGGTCGTATAAGCCCCCAAAATTCCGATGAATAAGAACGACCTCATGTGAGGAGAGAAATAAAGGTTCTCGAACATCTGCCAGAGGAACCCTATGATCAGGCAGCCTGAGAGGTTGACGACGAGGGTCCCCCAGGGGAATACGCCATTCGTGCAGCTATGAACGAAGCCGGATACCGAATACCTGAGAAGGGCTCCGGCTGCGCCTCCTATAGCGATGTATATCAGATTCGTCATTGTCGCCCCCGGATCGGATTATTTCAGGATCGGATGCAGGAAAATCATAACATATAAGGGATTATTTGTACCCTTGTGGAATTTACCCGTCAATTAAAGTAATTTTAATTCGGTGGAGGGCCTCGAAGGTCTGAAGATGTCCTGGAATCCGGAGCTTTATCACAAATTCCAATCCGAGAGATTCGCGCCGTTCGAAGACCTGATGAACCTTATCGTTGTCAGTCACGGTCTCAGGGTTATAGACCTCGGTTGCGGCACAGGCGAGCTCACGCGCATGCTGGCGGACCGGCTTCCCGGAAGCGACGTGCTCGGTATCGATTCCTCTCCCGAGATGCTCGAGCAGGCGAAGTCGAAAGAGAGAGAGGGGTTGAGGTTTGAGCTAAGGTCGATTGAAGAGGTCGGCGGGGAGTGGGAGCTCGTTTTTTCAAACGCGGCGATACAGTGGGTGGAGGACCATGCGGAGCTCGTTCCGTCGCTGTTTAACCTGGTCAGTCCGGGAGGCCAGATCGCGGTGCAGTTACCCTCTAATCACAACCACGAAACCCAGCTGCTCATTCACGAAATAGCGAAGGAGCCCCCCTTCACGGATGCGCTCAAGGGCTGGTCTAGGAAGTCCCCGGTGCTGTCAATTAATTCATACGCGGAGCTTCTTTATAAGTGCGGAGGTATGAACATAGTTGTTTTTGAGAAGGTATTCCCTCACGTAATGAGGGATACGGATGCCGTTGCGGACTGGCTTTCGGGTACAATGCTGAGGCCTTATTTCGAGCGTCTGCCCGGGGAGCTTCGCGGCAAATTCGTGGATAGTTACAGGAAGAGGTTGAGGAGGCTATATCCGTCTGACCCTGTGTTCTATCCGTTCAGACGCATATTCTTTTCGGCGATGAAAACAAATCTGCAGGGATAGTCAAATAAAGAACGGGCCGGCGGATCGAGGAGACACGGATGTCTGAAAAGAGATTCTCAAAAAGAGAGGCGATAGAGTTCGGATGGCGGACGATGAGGGAGAACCTGGGGCTATTCATCGGGTTCCTGGTCGTTTCGGCGCTGGCAAGCCTGTTCCTGAGCGGGTTCGCTGACCTCTTTCAGAAACGCCTGCCGTTCTTATCCCTGGTATTCAACCTCGGGTACATTCTTCTGACGATTGCGATAAATATCGTCGGCATCAAGATCGCGCTCAAGTTCTGCGACAACGACCAAAGGACGCTCGCGGAGGTGATATCGTTTACACCATCCCTATTCTTGAAGTTCACTGCGGGCTATATACTCTACAGTCTCCTGGTCGCAGCGGGCCTGATCTTGCTGATAGTCCCGGGCCTCATTTTTATGGTGAAGTATCAATACGTAATCTATTACATAGCGGACAGGGATGCGGATATAGGAGAGGCCTTTAAAAAAAGCTCGGATATAACCTGGGGGATCAAGTGGGAGCTTTTCGTGTTCCTGATATTATTATCGTTGATCAACATGGCCGGCGTCATATGCTTCTTCGTGGGCTTGCTGGTCACGATACCGGTCACTATGGTCGCTATGGCATACGTTTATAGAAAGTTGTCGGGCTCTTCTGCCGGCGGAACACTGAATCCGTTTCAGGCGCCGCGCCAGGCAGTCTGAGGTAAATTTACAAAGGGTCGGCTCCGAAATTGAGCGTGGTCTACAGGCATACACAGATCGGGTATCTGATGTTTTTAGTTATAGGGACCGGGCTCTACTTGCTGCTGAACTTCTTCTATCTTCACGGGTTCAGTATATTCTTTGTAGTTGTTTTTGTAGCGCTTGCCGTCTGCCTTGTTTTATTTGCCGCATTGACGGTGAAAGTCGACAGCCGGGATGTACATCTCCGTTTCGGTATCGGATTTATACGAAAAAAGTTCCCGGTAAGCGGGATCGAATCAGCCGGTATAGTCAGGAACCCCTGGTATTACGGATGGGGCATAAGGAAGACGCCCGACGGCTGGCTCTATAACGTATCCGGCATGATAGCTGTAGAGCTCCGGATGAAAAGCGGGGAGAGATACAGGATTGGGACAAACGACCCTTCGGGGTTACTTAACGCGATTGAGGCGGTCATTCCGGCTAAAGGAGACTGACTACGGTCTGATTATGAATGACCAGTTCAAACTTAGGATAGAAACTGATATCGAGCTCGAGCTCCTCGCGGACGGCCACGCCGAGGAGCTATTCGCCTTGACGGACAGGAACAGGGAGTATCTCCGCAGATGGCTCCCCTGGCTCGACAGCAACAAATACCTTCAGAACACCGTTGATTTCATAAAGTTCAGCAAAAAGCAGTATGAGGAAAACAGCAGTCTGCAGCTATGTATCATGTACAAGGGCGAACTTGCCGGTGTGATAGGCTTTAACAAGGTCGACTGGCTCAATCACTCTACCGGTATCGGGTACTGGTTATCCGAGGACTGTCAGGGGAAGGGGATAATGACCGCATCGTGCGGGTGTCTTCTCGAATACGCGTTCGGCAACCTGGGGATGAACCGCGCAGAGATAAGGTGCGCGGTCGAGAACAGGCGGAGCAGGGCTATTCCCGAGAGGCTCGGGTTCACTGAGGAGGGGACCATACGGCAAGCGGAGTGGCTCTATGACCATTACGTGGACCACGTCGTTTACGGCCTCCTGAGGGAGGAATGGAAGGGCGGGGTTTGATATATTATTATGCAGCAAGCTGCCTTTGATCACGGGATAAAAAAACCCTCCTAAATCCAGTGAGGAAGTAGGAGGGTTTAAGAGAAGCAAAAGGCAAGATGTAGTTAAGCTATGAAAAAAGCACTATAATCAAACCCGCGAAAATTGTTGAATATAATGCTAAATCTGCGAACCCGTAAGTTTTGTTCATCGCCGCATCCTCTTTAAAAATCATAGTCTATTAACATATAGTCCATCAAGGTTTAATTTGTTATAAATTAAAAGTTTTATTGCTCAGGTTGCCTTAAAACTATTGTATTAATACTTAAGTTAGAACTCGGTCTGAATCTTGCCGGAGTACTGATTTCTATATATTCAGCGTAATGTATGGTTAGGCATCTGTTTTAGGTCCGGGTGTCGGGCCGGTCAGGGCTTTTTCGAAATGATGAGGTGGTTGGCCGCCCTTCCCTCGTCGATCAGCCTGAGGTATGTATCGAAATACTCGATGTGGTAGTCGGTATTCTCCCTGCCCTGTTCCTTTACGATCTCGTCGTAGTGTTTCTTGTACGCGTCGCCCCATTTCTTGTTCTGAACCCTGAAGTCGGATACGTACTCCGTGATCTCCTCGATCTGAAATCCGGCTTCCCGGAGTTTGGCCCGGTAATTAGAGAGGGAGTCGTAGTACTGGGGGATGAGGTAACCGCGCGCCATTTTTCTCGCTACTTCGGGGTCGTCGGGCATGTCGAACGTCCCGCTTAGAAACGCCCATATTCCTCCTTTCTTCAAAACTCTGAGCACTTCCCTGAATAGCCCTGCTTTGTCCTCGAATACGTTCATGACGTTCAAGCTTATTGCTGTGTCGAAGGTGCTGTCGGCAAAGGGGGTTTTCATCGCATCCCCGAGATGGAATTCGGTTTTTCCCTCCAGGCCTGACTGTTTTGCGATCTTCCCGGCCATATTCACCCCGACGTCGGAGATATCCACCCCCGCTATCCTGCACCCCGTTCTGCTCGCTATGTATATGGCGGGGCCGCCGACGCCGCTCCCTACGTCGAGCACGTAGGTATCACTGCCGATGCGGAGTCTCCGTATGAGGTCGTCGAGGTATGAGGGAGTTATGAAGGACTGCTGTCCTATGTCGTTTTCCTTGCCCCATATGGAATCCCTAATGAGCCTGTTGGCCGGGCTGTCTATCTGGTGGAGTATCGAATAGTCGACCCCGATATTTTTCTCGCTCATACACTTATCTCCGTGGATTGCTTCGGCGTTCGCCGTTATGGTGGAAAGCTCTCTTTGTAAATAATATCCGCATCCGGATACGTCTCTAAAGTTATTATTTTAGTAACAGATCATTTCGCGCTCATGCCCCCGTCGACAGAGAGCATCGCGCCCGTAATGAACCTGATCCTGTCGTCGCAGAGATAGAGCACCGCGTGTGCGATCTCCTCCGGCTGTGCGAGGCGGCCTATCGGGTGAACCGAGATATACCGCTTTTCGCCGAGCACCCTGTCCCCCCATTCTTCGAACAGCTTGTCCATCATTGGGGTGTATATCGTCCCGGGGCAGACTGCGTTGACCCTGATGCCCTTATCCGCGTATTCGAGAGCCATGCTTCTCGTGAGCTGGTTCACGGCGCCTTTTGAAGCGCTGTACGCAGCGAACCCCGCAGCCGATGCCTTGAGTCCGAGTATAGACGAGTTATTCACGATCGAACCTCCCCCTTGTCTTATCATGTGGGGGAGCGTGTGCTTGGACATGAGATAAACGCCTTTGACGTTCACGTCGAACGTCTCGTCCCATACGCAGGTATCCGTCTCGTGTGTGTTCGATCTGTAGCAGACCCCTGCGTTATTGAAAAGAATGTCTATGCGGCCGTATTCGCCGATTGTACTTTCTACTGTTTGAATGCACTCGGATTCGTTCGAGACGTCGCTCACCCGGTAGCTTATGCCGGCTCCTGATTTACCTATCTCTTCGGCCGTTTCTATCAGCCTCTCTTCCGTTCTTCCGGTAATGACGACGTTAGCCCCTTCTTTCGCGAACAGGCTGGCCGTCGCCTTCCCGATCCCCGTGCCTCCCCCCGTGATTATGGCCGTCTTGCCTCTCAATTTCTCCATAGAATGTTCTTCTGAATAATGTGGAATGTGATAAGTATGTACGAGTCGGGTGTTTTATCAATATATCGACCATTCCCGCGGATCTCTGTGAATATACAGGGCTCCTCTTTTCCGCTCTCCCGCTATTTAGTTTTTTTTCCGTTGTTTTATAATCTCTTATCTTGATTTAACCGGAAGGGATTTATAATTGGTAGTGTCCCGAATTTAACTAAAAAGAGAGGATGATAAAATGGACAATTCTGGCAATAAGAAGCCCGGTTTCAGAGACCCGAAAAATATAGCGATTGCCCTCCTGGTCTTGATAGTCCTCATAATGGGGCTCATCCTTGCCAAAAACTATTTCCCCGAAACGGGCGCGAAAAAGGTTTTGACCGGAATAGGCGGCGTATCGGTCGTCGAGGTCAAGTTCGATACCCAGGACAACACTTTCGTCGACATCGTATTCAACAAACCCATCGGCAAGAGCGAGGAGGGCGAGATACTGGGACGCGACCCCGCCGTCATAAACCCTCCCGTTAACGGCTCGTGGACATGGAAGACGCCCAACGTGCTGAGCTTTCAGGCGTCCTACAGATTCAACATGGCCACCGATTATACGATCACGCTCAAGCCCGATAATTTTCTAAAGCCCGGGGAGTCGCTCGGCGGGAAGACCGTGTTCGAGATACGTACGGACAAATTCAAGGTCGAGCAGGCTACGGTCGAAGAGGAGCCTGTAGAGGACGAAAAGAACACGGTGACTCTCGTCGGGACGATCGATTTCAATTACACGGTCGATCCGACTGTGGTCGCCCGGAAGATCAGCTTGATGGAACTCCCGGCAGAGAAGGGCGGTGAGGAAAAACCGATACCCGTAAAGCTCATCACCGATTACTGGAATACTACTATCAAGTGGCGTAGCGACCCAGTCGAGAAGATGGCCCGGGAAAGGGAGCTCAGGCTCGTCATCGTGGGTGACCTCACGCCCGCAGAAGGCAACGTCGCGCTAGGCGAGGATTACGTCGAGAAGATAATGCTTGGGTCGAAGGACAAGCTCGCCGTGAGGAGCGTCGAGCCCAAGTCCGAATACCCCAGGTCTTCTTTGGAACTTGGGTTTTCTTCTTCAGTCAGCCCGGAGATAGCGTCCGATTACATATCGGTCGAGCCCAGGGTGAGTTACAGCGTCAAGAGGATTGGGAACGATATAATACTGACAGGCGATTTCGTGCCCGGGAGCAAATACCAGCTCGCGATCGCAAAGGGCCTCCCCGCACTAGACGACGCGGTGCTGAGGGAGGATTACAAAAAAGAGATACAGTTCTCGGACCTCGCCCCCAAGCTCGAGTTCGAGAGCCCGGGGATGTTCCTCGACTCGAAGGGTACGCAGGCAGTGGTCCTGAAATCGATAAACATAGACAGCGTCGAGCTGACCGTCGACCGCGTGTACCTCAACAACATCTTCTTCCTCTTCCAGTCCTACGGATATTCGGTCTGGAGGGACGAATTTTACCAGGGCACCGTAGGGGATTTCATGGGCGGCCGCGTGGCCGAAGAGCTCGAATATAAAATAGCGAACAAGAAGAACCAGGAGGTCTCTACAGTCCTCGATCTCCAAAAATACATACCTCAAGATGAGCCGGGTCTCTATCAGGTGGGCGTGCTGCCGTCTGGGGAATACCAGGGAGTGCAGAAATGGGTGCTGATTACGGACATAGGAATCGTCGCAAAGAAGGGTAAAGACGATTTTCTCGTCTGGACCTCGTCGTTCTCGAACCTCGCGCCTGTAGCGGGCGCCGACGTCAGGGTCATAAGCAGCCAGAACCAGCTCATAGCGCGCGGCGCGACCGACGCGAAGGGCATTTTCAGGGCGTCGGGGCTGACCCGGAAATTCGCCGATAACAAGCCCTATATGGTTACCGTGCAGAAAGGCGGGGACTTCAGCTTCCTCATTCTCGACAACATGCAGATAGACGCCTCGGGGCTCGACGTAGGGGGGGCAGTGCCGTCCGCATTGGGCTATACGGCCTACGTATACGGCGAGAGGGACATATACCGCCCAGGCGAGACCGTAGAGGGTGTCGCGATAGTGAGGGACTCGAACCTCAATACGCCTTCCCCGATGCCTATAGTGCTCAAGCAGAAAGACGCGAGGGGACGCGACGTCAAAACGATAAAGGAAACTTTAAGCGCGGAGGGCCAGGTATCTTTTTCGATACCGATACCTGAGTTCGCCCCGACAGGGAACAATACGATAGAGGTGCTTGCAGGTGACGAGCTCATAGGGCAGTACCTCTTTCAGGTCGAAGAATTCATCCCTGACCGCATAAAGGTCAAGATTGAGACCGGCGAGGACAACGTCCCTCTCGGAAAGGAGCTTGCGTACGACGTAAGGAGCTCATATCTCTTCGGCCCCCCTGCTTCGGGGCTCTCGGTGCAGACGCTCGTAGACCTGGTGGAGAACCCGTTCCTCCCAGAGGGCTACGAAGGATATGTCTTCACCAACCCGGACAGGAAATACGATTCGAAGGAGATTTTCCGGGCGGAAGGATATCTCGACTCAGAGGGCGTCAAGAAATTCACGGTCAAGATTCCCGAAGGGCTCAGGCCCGCATCATCCCTCCAGGCGCAGATATCTGCACGCGTCCAGGAAACCGGCGGCCGCGGGGTGAACTCGCTCAGGCGTGTAAACGTCGACCCCTATCCCTATTATCTCGGGCTTAAGCGGAAGACGCCCGATGAATACGCCGAGCCCGGCAAAGAGGTGGAATTCGAATACTTAGCGCTCGCTCCGAAGGGAGAGGGGACCGAAGAGGTAAAAACAGGAGAGCTCAAGGCCGAGTTTTATAAGGACGTCTGGAATACGGTGTTGAGGAGAACGTCAACCGGCAATTACAACTATGAATCCAAGCGCGATTCCGTGCTGCTTAATTCGATGACCATCGACAGCGGGGCACCCAGAGGGAGCTTCGTTTTCACAGCGCCTGAATTCGGGAGCTACAGGGTCGTTCTGACTGATCCTAAAGGGGGCGCCTCCACCCAAGTGCAGTTCTACGCGAGCGGTTGGGGGTTCTCGCCCTGGGCTGTCGAGAATCCCGCGCGTATAGAGCTCGGTCTCGAGAAGGCCGAATACATGCCCGGCGAGAAGGCCAGGCTTCAGGTGCGCGCGCCGTTCTCGGGAAAACTGCTCGTTACTGTGGAGCGGGAGGGTGTGTACTACGCGGAAACACACACGCTCGACGGCAACACTGCCACGATCGAGGTCCCCGTCAGCGAGAAGTACAGGCCCAACGCATACGTCACAGCCACGCTGGTCAGAGGTGTGAAGGAGCTCGAGCCGGGCTCTGCGGGGAGGGCGTTCGGGGCGATTCCTATAAATGTCGACCGCACCGCGAACAAGATAGACGTCGAAATAACGGCCCCTGAAGAAATCAGGCCGCTCACTCCCCTCGAGATAGGGGTTAAGACACAGCCGGGCGCGGCGGTCACGATCGCCGCGGTGGACGAAGGAATATTACAGCTCATAGACCAGAAGACCGCCGACCCCTTCACGTTCTTTTACAGGAAGCTCGCGCTCGAAGTGAGTTCCTACGACACGTTCTCGCTCCTACTGCCTGACGTGTCTCTGGGGTTGTCGCCCCCGGGCGGCGGTTTCGGCGCGAGGAAGGAGATGCAGTTCCTGAGCACGCAGGGCATAAGGAGGGTCGAGCCCGTCGCCTACTGGTCGGGCGTGCTGACTGCGGACGCGGAAGGTAAGGCGACTTTCAAGTTCGACATGCCCCAGTTCCAGGGAGCTGTCCGTATCATGGCCGTAGCGGTCAGGGGCGGGGAATTCGGATCGTCCGAAAAATTCACTCGCGTGAAATCCCCGATAGTACTCCTCCCGACTCCACCCAGGTTCTTTTCTCTAAACGAAAGCGTCGTCATACCCGTGTCTGTGAGGAACGATACGAAGAAGGACGGCGTATTCAGCATAACTACGACTATGAGCGGACCGGGCTCCGTTGCCCTGATGAAGAGCGGCTCAGATGCCGAGAAACCGGCGAAAAATGCGAAGGAAGCGAAAATAGAGGCCGATATTCCGAACGGAGGAGAGAAGACGGTTTACTTC
This sequence comes from Thermodesulfobacteriota bacterium, assembly GCA_040754335.1. Taxonomy (NCBI): domain Bacteria; kingdom Pseudomonadati; phylum Thermodesulfobacteriota; species Thermodesulfobacteriota bacterium. The sequence continues at coordinate 340,118 of JBFMCV010000004.1, forward strand.
GTCGTGGATACGGCTGACGAGACGGGCGCGATCGCTCTCAATATAGCCGCGGCCGGCAACGGTGAATCCACGAGCTCGTACATGGATGTCCCTGTGCTCCCCGACCTTCCTCTGAGCAGGGTCGAGAAAATCGGCAGCATAATGAACGCGGACACGGAGCTCGCAATCGACAACGTGGAATCTTACCGTACCGGGACTATCGGAAGGGAGCTGTACATAAGCAAGCTCCCGCTCATACAGTTTTCAGGGAAGCTCGAATACCTGCTCCAGTACCCGTACGGATGCCTCGAGCAGGTCACTTCCCGCGTATTCCCCCTCATATACCTTTCCGACATAGCGAAGGAAATAGACCCCGATCTGTTCAAGAATGCCGACCCGGCGGCGATGGTGCAGGAGGGGATAAGACAGATAGGCACGATGCAGGTGGCGGGAGGGGGCTTCTCATTATGGCCTGGCGGTGTGCAGGCTGAGCCCTGGGTCAGCATATACGCCGCCCATTTCCTTGTCGAGGCGCGTAAGGCGGGATATTTCATCGACGACTCCCTTTATTCAGGCGCGATCGAATATTTGAAGAACGTGGCGAAGGCCAAGCCTGATTACAGCACCGGAGAGCTCGAGAGAGCCGTTTACGCGCTCTATGTGCTGAGCCGCGACGGAAAGCCCGATCTCAGCACGATGGATTTCATAAGGGACCGCCACGTTGGCGAGCTTACGGTAGAATCGAAGGCGCTTTTAGGCGGGGCGTACGCCGCCGCGGGGAATGCAGCCGCGCTCGAGGAGCTCCTCAAGGGCCTTAACGACGTGGAAGAGATCACGAGAGAGACGGGCGGAAATTTCAATTCCACGATCAGGAACAGGGCGATACTGCTTCTCGCGATACTCGACGTAAACCCGGACGACCCGAGGGTACCCGCTCTCGTCGAACGTCTGTCGAGAGACGCTGAGTTAAACGCCTGGTGGACAACCCAGGAGAGCTCTTTCGCCCTCCTCGCTATCGGCCAGTTCGTCAAGAGGCAGATCGAGACCCCGCCTTACACGGGAAAGGTGTACGCCGGCGACGAAGAGATAGCGACTTTCAGCAGCGAAGCGACGTTGAGCCTCACCGCCATTACGGGCGACAAGCCCGTCAGTATAAAGATGGACGACGGGTTCAAGGAAGGGAGCGCGTTCTTTACATTGATTACGAGCGGTATCCCGACGAGAAAAGGGTTTAAGCCTGTCGAGGACGGTCTCCTCGTAGCGAGAGAATTTCTTACAAGAGACGGCGCTCCGCTCGACCCGAATAATATCGTCCAGGGCGACCTGGTTGTAGTCAGGACGAAGATTCAGAGCGCTTCGGGAAAGATAGAGAACCTCGTAATAGAAAACCTCCTGCCCTCCGGGTTCGAGGTGGAAAACCCGAGGCTCAAGACGACAGAGACCCTGTCATGGGCGACCGGGGACAGCGTTGAGCCAGCATACCTCGACATCAGGGACGACCGCATACTGATATTCACCGATCTCCCGGACGCGAAATGGTACAACTACTACGCGCTTCTCCGCGTCGTGAACCCGGGCACTTTCACCGTGCCGCCGGTTCAGGCTGAGGCGATGTATTCGCCCAATATCAGGTACACGGGAAAGCTCGAGAACCCGTTCGTCGTTAAGCTGAGACAGTAATCGTTGCCGGGTTATTTTATGCGGATACCGAGAGGAATGACGATGCTCGCCGGACGATTTAAAAAACTCGCTGTAATATTTTTTTTCGCGTCGTCCGCATTCGTTTTCTCCGCGCTCCTGCTTTTTTTTGCGCTCGATCTCTTGTTCCCGTTCCCTGCGGAATCGCTGAGGCGAGAGCCGACGGCCGTTATCACGGACAAAGACGGAAGACCACTCAGATTCTTTCTTTCACGGGACAAGCGCTGGCGCTTCCCCGTAAAGCTCGCGGACGTTTCCCCCAAGCTCGCCGAGGCCGTGATAGCGTCCGAGGACAGGTGGTTCCGCAGCCATCCCGGCGTGAACCCGTTTGCTCTCTTGAGGGCCTTTTATACGAATCTAAAAGAGGGGAGGGTCGTCTCGGGCGCGTCTACCATTCCTATGCAGATAGCCCGCATGGCCGACCCGAAATCGAGGACTATTTTTTCCAAACTGGAAGAGGCGTTCCGCGCTCTCCAGTTAAAGCGGATGTACAGCGATGACGAGCTGCTCGAGATTTATCTCAACCTGGCTCCCTACGGCGGCAATATAGAGGGAATAGGAGCGGCGTCCTATTTTTACTTCGGGAAAACCCCGCGCGCGCTCACGCCGGGCGAGATAGCACTGCTCACTGCGCTCCCGCGCTCCCCAGCCGCCTACGACCCGGTCAGGAACCCGAAAGATTCGGAGAAGGAAAGGAACAAGGTACTGGGACAGCTTGCGGCGAGAGGGGTCCTCACGTCCGGGGAAGCTTCCGAGGGAGCGAAAGAAGCAGTCCCCAGGGCGAAGAAGCCCCAGCCCTTCGCCGCGCCCCACTTCTCGGAATTCGCCTACAGGGACATTGCGAAAGGCGGGAGCCTCGAGACCACTCTCGACCCGTCGATCCAGAAGGTCGCGGAAGAGGTCGCTAAGCGTCATATAGGGATCCTCAGGAACGGCGGCATAGACAACCTTGCGATAGTCGTGATAGAGAACGATACGAGGAAGCTCAGGGCAATGGTCGGCTCGGCCGATTACTTCGACAAGGACCATTCGGGTCAGGTCAACTTCACGCTGGCGAGACGCTCACCGGGCTCCGCTCTGAAACCGTTTCTTTATGCCATGGCTCTCGATGAGGGAATAGCGGTACCCGATACCTATGTTCTCGACATACCTACCGACTTCTCGGGTTACGTCGCGGAGAATTACGACAGCAAGTACAGGGGGAGGATAACCCTCGAGAACGCTCTGATACTTTCGCTAAACGCCCCTGCGGTCAGGATGCTGTCGCAGATCGGCCTCAAGGATTTTCACGAGCTCCTTTTAAAGGCCGGCCTTTCCACGCTCGACAGGCCGTCCAATAAATACGGGCTCCCGCTAATTCTCGGAGCGGGAGAAGTGAGGCTCATCGACCTCACTAATCTGTACGCGACGCTCGCGGCGGGAGGCGGTCACGAGCCTGTGATCATCACCGAAGACGCAAACCACGAATCTGCTCCGGCAGGACTCTTTTCGCCTGAAGCGTCTTATCTTATTACGGAGATACTGACGGGCCTCAAGCGCCCCGATATGCCTTCCAACTCATGGGCGCTCACCGAGGACGTCCCCGAGGTCGCGTGGAAGACGGGCACCTCCTACGGGCACAGGGACGCGTGGTCGCTCGGGTACTCGGACAAGTACACGATCGGGGTCTGGGTGGGCAATCCGGACGGAAGGGGGCAAAAAGGCATCTCCGGATCGGAGCATGCGGCGCCGATACTGTTCGATGTATTCAGGGGCGTGGAAGGTGACGGCTCGAGGATAAGCAGGCCCGAAGGGCTCAGGCTCGGCACTGTCGAGGTGTGCAGGGAGAGCCACCTTCTCCCGACCCCCTACTGCGGGGAGAGGGACAAGGTCACGTACATAAAAGGCGTGTCACGAATACCCAGGGACAATTACTCAAAAAAGATATTCGTCGATAAGGAGTCCGGGGACCTGCTCCTTGGAGACTGCATAGGTGAGCGACCGCACGAATCGCGTGTTATCACGACCTATCCCCCCGAGCTCGTCGCATGGTGGATGGCAGAAGGCGTGAAGAGGGACGCTTTCCCTCCCCTCAGCCCTTACTGTAACGACGTCTCATCCGAGCGGCCGCCTCAGATTCTGTCGCCCGATAAATCGACCCCTTACCGCGTGCTCGACGGCATGCCCTCCGAGTATCAGAGGGTCGAGCTCATCGCCGGTGTGAGCGAAGAGGTGAGCGCCCTCTACTGGTATCAGGACGGGAAGCTCGTGGCCTCGACTCGCCCTTACAAGAAAACGTTCATACCGCTGACTGCGGGCAGGCACCGCCTCGTCGTGGTGGATTCATCCGGGCGCTCGGACAACATCACGTATAAGGTCGAGAGCCGTGACAGCGTCGAAGTCGTCGAGAGATGAGAATTTCTAATGGCGCAGGAATCGCCGGATTAGAATGTTGAAACGGATTAATGAGATAAGATCTACCGCCTCTCAACAACCATTCTCATCCCGTACTTGGGGCGGATCGTGATAAGCGGGTCCGGCACTACCCTGTGCCCCGGAGCAAGACCCATCTTCCACTTTGACGCTATCGCGGCGATGAGCAGCACTCCTTCCATCCACGCGAAGGGCTCCCCTATGCAGCGCCTCGGCCCGCCTCCGAACGGGAAATAGGCGAATTTGGGAAGGCTTGAATCCTCCTCGGAGCGCCATCTTTCGGGCTCGTACTTAAGCGGATCGGGATAAAATCGCGGGTCGCGGTGGACTACGAACTGGCTCATGTATATGTCCGCCCCTGCGGGCACTGTATATCCTCCCACTTCATAATCGTTTATCGCGCGCCTCGCGACGACCCATGCGGCCGGGTAGAGCCTGAGTGCTTCCTTGAAGACCCCGTGAGTGTAGGGGAGCCTCCCGAGGTCGTCAAAGGACGGCGGCCGTCCGCCGAGAACGGTATCGATCTCTTCGTGGAGCTTCTTCTCGGCTCCGGGGTTTTGAGAGAGGAGATACCAAGTCCAGGTCAGGGAATTGGCCATCGTTTCCTGCCCGGCGAGGAAGAGGGTTATAGCCTCGTCCCTCACCTGCGTGTCGCTCATCCCCTTTTTGTCCCCTTCCTCGTCCCTTGCTTCGAGGAGCATCGAGAGGAGGTCGTCTTTCTGTCCGGCATCTCTCCGCCTTTCTTCTATGAGCCTGTATATCACGCTGTCGAGCCGGCTGACTGCCTGAAGCCCGCGTTTATTCCCCGGGAGCGGCAGGCAGTCGAGGATCTCGGAGAACGGGAAAACGAACCTGGGGAAGAGAGTCACTATGTCTGTGAGCGATCCGACGATCTCGTCCGATTCCGATTCGACGTCAGCGTCGAAGAGCGTCTTGCTCACGACTGCGAGCGTGAGCTTCGTCATCTCCACGTGTATATCGACTATGTCCCCGCTCTTCCAGGAAGCGCCCGCGCGCGAGCCGTAGTCCGCCATGACGTCGCCGTAGGACCTTATCCTCTTGTAGTGGAATACGGGCTGAATGATCCTCCTCTGTCTCAGGTGGACATCACCCTCGCTCGTGAGAAGACCTTCGCCTAAGACGAGCTTCGCGCGGTCGAGCGCCCGGCTTTTCGTGAAATTGCGGTTGTGCGTGACGAGCACGTCCTTTATGTGCTCGGGATTGTTGAGGAGATATAATCTACGCGACCCGAGAGTGAAATAAACGATGTCCCCGTACCGCCTCGATATCTTCGTCAGGAACCCGAGCGGGTCGCTGAAATAACCGGCGAGCGAGCCTATGAAAGGGAGACCTCTCGGCCCCGGAGGGAGCATTGGTCTATTGAGCCGATATTCTTTATTGGCAGTTTCCATTCTTCACTCAAGAATATGGAATCGCGTCCGGGGTGTCAATGAAGCTGCATTTCATCGTCCGGCATGAAAGGAAATCATTCGGAGCCGATTTTCTCAAGTAATCGATTTGCCCTTTCCCTCAGACCGGGATCATCTGTCAATTCCAGGACTTTCTTCATGTCGGCGGCCGCCTCGGCGCGAGCGCCCGACAAATCGTACGCGACCCCGCGATTGTAATAAGCGTCCGTATGTGCCGGGTTCAGGTCGATGGCCTTTGTGAAATCCCTGATTGCGGAATTGAGGCCGCCTTCTCTTGCGTAGCCTATTCCGCGGTTGACATAAGCATCGACGAACTTCGGGTCGATCTCGATAGTTTTAGTATAATCCCTGATTGCGGATCGTATGTCGTTTTTCATCATATAGGTGTTTCCGCGTTGAAAATACAGAGCGGCTGCCCGAGGATTAAATTCAATAGCCTTCGTATAATCGCTTATCGCGAGGTCGTAGAGATTTTTTTTCGAGTAGACCTTCCCGCGGCTGATATACGCATCGGAATCTTTGGGATTCAGCTCGATCGTGCTCGTAAAATCCCGGACAGCGGAATCCAGGTCGCCCTGTAAAGCATACGAGGTGCCCCGGTTGTGATACGCCAGGTAATTCCGGGGGTTGAGTCCGATAGCCGTTGTAAAATCGTTTATCGCCGATACCAAGTCGCCTTTGATAAGGTAGGCGTTCCCGCGATTATAGTAGAAGTGCGATTCTTTGCTATTCAGCTCTATGGCCTTTGTATAATCGTGGATAGCAGCGTCGAGCTTGCCTTTATCGGCATAGCAAATACCCCTGTTTGCATAAGCGGTCGGATTGGACGGGTTTAAGACAATGGATCTCGAATAGTCCTCGATTGCCCGGTCGGGGTCGTTATTCAGGTAGTATGCACTGGCACGATAAAAGTAAAGCGCCGCGGGCTCGACAATGTTTACAGGAACGCTCAGCCCGCTTACAGCATCCGTGAACAGGCTGATAGCGCCTGCATAATCCCCGGCTTCATACCTCGCAAGACCGATGGTAAACAGCACGAGATAAGTCATTTCATTCGAGAGCTGCTCCTGTATCGTGAAATTTCTGAGCTCTGTAACCCCCACCTTGAGGTTCTCCACTTCCTGTTTTAGCTCCAGCATCACCGGTCTTTCCAAAACTTCAAAGTGAGCTATGATCTGTACGTTCTCTTCGTTTACTGTGTACTCGCCCCAGAGCACTATGCTGGCTTTCCTCTTTTTACCGATTTTACGGGCGTAGTCGCTTTCATTCTGATACGTGATTGTTTCGTTTAAGAGTTGAACCTCTACGTCGGAGTATTTTTTCGTGGCCTTTTCCAGCTGGTCTTTGATGTTCCCTGTCACCCGGTATTTTTTCTTGTCGGGTCCGTCGAAGTCGGCGAGCAGGATAATGATTTTGTCAGGCGGCATACTCTGATAGTACCGCCATCCGAAATAACCGGTAAATGCAAGGACCGGCATTGCTATAATGAGGGCGAGGGCCAGATTGCCCACCCACTTGTGATACTTGGCTCTCCTGATGTAGAAAAAGAATGAGCTGAGCCATATTCCGGAGGCGCAAACGATTAACACTATCAGTGTTATAAGCCCTATGTCGCCCCGGATTATTCGGATTGCGCCGTAAAGGAGTCCTCCTATGGCGATGATGTCTGCTATATAGCTTAAAATCTCTCGCTTTGATAGTTTCCCGAGGTTTCCGGGCTCCATAGATCCCTTACTTACTCCGCAGCCGAGGTGCTTAAACCTGTTCTATTTTAATAGTAAGATTATTCATCGGCATACAAACATATATACGAGCGAATATGTGAGAAATTGCCGATCTAGGGTAGATTATATAATAATTTCTTCATATTCTTAAGAGTTCTTAGGCGGTTGCAGAAAGGGAAAATAATTATGGAAGACATAAAGACACTCCGCAGGATTCTTCAGGAAAACAAGACGATCGCAGTCGTGGGGCTCTCCGACAAGTGGCACCGTCCGAGCTACTTCGCCGCGAAGTACCTCCAGGAGCACGGCTACAGGATAATCCCCGTGAACCCCGGTCACAAGGAGATACTCGGAGAGAAATGCTACGCGAGACTCCTCGACATTCCGGAAAAGGTGGACGTCGTCGATATATTCAGGAAATCGGAGGACGTCCCTCCTATCGTCGAGGACGCAATAAAGATAGGGGCGAAGGTCGTATGGATGCAGCTCGGGATAATAAACGAAGGTGCGGCAGCGCACGCACGGGAAGCGGGGCTCGACGTCGTCATGAACAGGTGCATGAAGATAGAGCACGGCAGGCTGTTCGGCGGGATTAATTTTATCGGGGTAAACCGCGGAATAATCTCGTCCAGAAGATCGAAGTCGCTTCCTTAGGCAGGTTTACATTTTAGGACGGGACACGGAAAGTAATCCGGTCTATTTCTTTCCGTCAGGATGATTTTTCGGCGGTGAACATCGGGAGGGGTAAATATGGCTGACAGAAAATTCGGGTTTGAAACACTATGCATACACGCCGGGCAGCTCCCGGACCCTGCAACGGGATCGCGCGCGGTGCCGATATACCAGACTACCGCCTACGTGTTCGACAGCGCCGACCACGCCGCGAGCCTCTTCAATCTCCAGACGTTCGGGAATATATATACACGCATAATGAACCCGACGAACGCTGTGTTCGAGGAGAGGATGGCCGCGCTCGAAGGGGGGAGGGCCGCGGTCGCCGCCGCGTCAGGCATGGCGGCCCAGGCGGTCGCGCTGCTCACGATTCTGAAATCGGGGGACGAGATAGTATCGTCGAGCACGCTCTACGGGGGCACGTACACGCAGTTCGACGTTAATTTCAGGGACCTCGGAATCAACGTGAAATTCGTCAACCCTGATGAGCCCGGGAACTTCAGGAAGGCCATTACGAAGAAAACGAAGGCCCTCTTCGCCGAGACCATAGGCAACCCGTTCGGGAACGTTCTCGATATCGAAGCCGTCTCGAAAATCGCCCGCGATGCCGGGGTGCCGCTCGTCATAGACAACACGTTCGCGACACCTTATCTGTGCAGGCCTATCGAATTCGGGGCCGATATCGTCGTGCATTCGGCGACGAAGTTCATATGCGGCCACGGCACTTCGATGGGCGGCGTGCTGATCGAGTCCGGAAAGTTCCCCTGGGACAACGGGAAGTTTCCCGGAATGACCGAGCCCTCGAAGGCTTATCACGGGGTCAGGTTCTATGAAACATTCGGTGATTTCGGATACACCATGAAGGCGAGGTGCGAGATACTGAGGGCGTACGGCCCGGCGCTCAGCCCCTTTAACGCCTTCTTACTGCTTCAGGGCCTGGAGACTCTGAACCTCAGGATGGAGAGGCACTGCTCGAACGCCCTAGCCGTGGCGGAATTCCTTAAAAACCACCCCGCAGTCACGTGGGTCAATTATCCGGGACTGCCGGACAGCCCGTATTACGGGCTCACCCGGAAATACCTCCCGAAAGGTGCGGGCTCGATATTCACTTTCGGAATAAAGGGCGGGAAGGAGGCTGGGATAAAATTCATTGAGAGTGTTGAGTTCCTGAGCCATCTCGCGAACGTGGGGGACGCGAAGACGCTAGTCATCCATCCGGCTTCGACCACGCACCGGCAGCTTACGGAAGAAGAGCAGACGGAGGCCGGCGTGAACCCGGAAATGGTCAGGATTTCGGTCGGTCTCGAGACGCTCGACGACATCCTGTGGGACATAGACCAGGCGCTCGGGAGCTCGCAGAAAGCGAAGGCCTGATGCGTGGGTCTGTCACAGGGCGGGAGTGTTTCCGAGGCGTTCGCATATGATGAAATTCTCACGGAAAAAGCCATGAAAATCGGGATCGCGCTCGGAGGAGGAGGGGCGAAGGGTTTCGCCCACATAGGGGTCCTGAAGGCGCTCGGCGAGGCAGGGATCGAGTTCGATATAGTTGCTGGTACGAGCATAGGGGCGCTCGTTGGCGCGGTATACGCTTCAGGGAAGCTCCCCGAGCTCGAGCGTGTCTCGAAGCGGTATGGAGTAAAAGACCTGCCCTTTCTCCTCGGCCCCACCTGGCCCCGCAAGGGTATTTTCAGCGGGAATTACATAGAGCGCCTGCTCGGCGACATTGTCCGTGTGGAAAGTATAGAGGATTTAGGGAAGCCCTTCGCCGCCATTGCCGTCGATCTCAATAAAGCCGAGGTCGTTACATTCACGAGCGGGAATCTCTACAGGGCCGTGCACGCCAGTATGTGCATTCCTGGCCTGTTCAAACCCGTGATAGACGGGGAGAGGATACTCGTAGACGGCGGGGTGCTCGAGCCCGTGCCCGTGAGCGCTGTCAGGCGTCTCGGCGCAGGCGTCGTCGTTGCGGTCGATCTGCTTAGCAACCTGTCACCGATAAGCAGGGGTGCCGGGAAAAGGCTTGTATTCTCTGACTATGTCCGCTATCTTGCAGAAAAGTTTTATATGGAGGACCTGATTGAAGTTAAGGGCAGGGAAAGGGAGGCAGCCGTTTCCCTTGTCGATATCATACAGAGGAGTTCCATTGTCGCCCAGAGGAAGCTCACTGAATATAATTTCAGGGACAACCCGCCCGGCATCGTCATAGACCCTCCGCTCTCGGATATCAAGGTCCTCGATTTCCATCGGGGCGAAACAATAATGGAGAGGGGGAGACTGGCGGCGGAAAAGGTCATTCCCGAGCTGAGGAGCCTCCTCACAAAAACCGCTTCCCGATAAGCTCCCTTTCTCCCCTCCTCCATTCCCTGAACAGCAGTATCCAGACGGGTATGAACTCGAGCCAGACGATTACGTCCGTGAATACGTCCAGCTCTCCCCTCGGCTCGAGGTAGTACCTCAGATAATAGAGCGGTAGCAAAAACGTGAGCGCGAGTAGCGAGAGTCTCGGCTGAACGGCTAAAAACGGCAGGAGCCACGTGTAGTACCACGGGAACTCGGTCGGGCTCACCAGGAAAATGAACGCGATTATAAAGAGGCTTTTCTTGAAAAAGCCGCTTCCCGAGGGCTTCCTGTACGACATATAAGCTATCCAAAGGATCGTGATTGAGGCCGCGATCCACCTGGCGAGTGCGTACTTTTGATAGGTCTCGAATCCGAGAGCTCCGAGGGAGACGTCCGAGACGAAAATCAGGATGCGGAATATCGAATCGTTATTCTCCCAGCTCCCCCCGTAGGCGATCAGGCCTGATGACCCGTCGGGCGCGGAAAGGTATAGAGGCAGGAAGAGCACGCACATGATAAGTATCAGCAGGATCAAAGCGCGCAATAATCTTCCGGGGCCCGAGAGAACGGGGCGGAGGACGAGAGGTATCAGGAAGACGGGCCATATCTTTACGCCTATGCCGGCAGCGAGGCTCGCGATAGAACCGAAGTATCTGGTTTTCAGCGCGAGCAGCACTCCTCCGAAGGCAAAAGGTAAAACTAGCGCGTCCAGGTGGCCCGAGTTGTATATCTCCTTCACGAGGAGAGGGTTCCACCAGTAGATCATGGAATAGACAATGGGCAGCCGCAGGACGTTCAATGAATAAAGGACGAGAGCGAGCGTCACGATGTCGAAAACCAGGAGTATCGCTCTCCACGGAAGGAGGCTCCAGGGCTTTATCAAGTACGATAGCGCGAAGAGCGCCTGTGTGACCGGGGGGTAAATGCTTCGTATGTGGGGGTGATTTATGCGCTTGATTATATCGCCCGAGTCTCCGGAAAGTCTCAGCAGTTCTTCGGGGACGTCTTTATTCCGAATAACGTCCTCCGGCGAATATTTATACGGGTTTATCCCGTTCGCCGTCACGGCCCCGTCCCAAAGGTATCTGAAATAATCGTCTTCGAGCATCGGGGTGGAGAAAAACATGACCAGCCTGAAGACGAGGCCCATAAATAACACGAAGCCCAGCATCGCTCCGGCGTTAACCGAATTTATCGTTTTCCCGACGGTGAAGACATATAGACAGCCCGAGAGGATGAGTATCAGGACAAGCAGGAAGACGGGCCTCTCCGGAAGGGGAGTCTCCGGGGAGAAATAATCCGAAATGAACGACAAAATTAGGAAGAGACCGGCAAGTATGAATCCGCACGACGCGATGAGCCTCTCCGTAGTGAAAATACGCTCGCGCTTACTCTCCTGATCCCATCCTAAGAGCGGGTTCATGGTGACGCTCCTGTGTATTAGGCTCCTGCTATCAATATACGCTCTTGCCGCAGTACCCGGTAGGAGTAGTCTGATATTGGAATGCAGGGATCAGCCGGAAGTCATCGAATACGGGCTCAAGCGTGCTCGGCGTGCTCTTCGAGGAACCTCTCCGCGTCGATCGCCGCCATGCACCCGGACCCAGCCGCCGTTATAGCCTGCCTGTATTTGCTGTCCTTTACGTCGCCGGCTGCGAATACCCCCGGGATGCTCGTCTCCGTGCTTCCGTTTTTAGTTATAAGGTACCCGAGCGCGTCCATTTCGAGCACGCCTTTGAATAGCTTCGTGTTCGGGTTGTGACCGATTGCTATGAATACGCCCTGGACGGACCTCTCCGTGACCTCGCCCGTCTTCGTGTCCCTGAGCCTGACCCCTCTTACCCCGCCGTCCTTGTCTCCCAGTATCTCCTCGACTTCAGCGTTCCAGATGAAATCCACCTTTGGGTTCTTTTGCGCCCTGTCCTGAAGTATCTTTGACGCGCGGAGCTGGTCCCTCCTGTGGACTACGCTCACCCTGGAAGCGAATTTCGTAAGGAATGTTGCTTCTTCGAGCGCGCTGTCGCCGCCCCCGACAACGATCAGCTCCTTGTCCTTGAAGAAAAACCCGTCGCAAGTGGCGCAGGTCGAAACGCCGTGTCCCAGGAGCAGTTTTTCCGATTCTATGCCGAGCATCTTGGCCGACGCTCCCGAAGCGATGATGAATGCGTCAGCTTCTATGACGGTATTTCCTGCCGTGATCTTGAATGGCCTCTTCGATAAGTCAACCGAAGTTATGCTGCTCAGCACGCACTTCGCCCCGAACCTCTCGGCCTGTTTCCTCATCGAGTCCATGAGCTCGGGCCCGAGTATACCCTGGGGGAATCCGGGGAAATTTTCCACTTCCGTAGTCAGAGTCAGCTGGCCGCCTGCCTCCATGCCCTCGAACACCACGGGCTCAAGATTTGCCCTGGCCGTGTATAGAGCCGCGGTCAGTCCCGCCGGCCCCGAACCCATGATCACGACCTTGTGTCTCCGTTTCAAATCCTTAATATCGGTCATCTCCGCTCCTGAATTTTATGCTTCTTCCCCGAACCCCGCTTTATACTACATACGGGGAGCGGTTTTTCAAGTTGCTCACGCCCCGCGGAATACCGGTCTATTTTAGATAACCGGGGAGATACAAAAGATTCATCCAGCGTTTGCGCGGGGCCTCCTGCGCTTCTGGTAGAATAATGATGTCGTGCGTTCACTCCGGACTATATAAGGGACCGTATGAGTATCAAGAGACTGCCTTTGCATGATGTGCACGAGTCGCTGGGCGCTTCATTCCGGGAGTCGGGGGAATGGCTCGTCCCCGAGAGCTACGGCGACATGCAGGGCGAGTACGAAGCGGCGGGGAGCCGTGTCGCCATAGCGGATCTGTCCGACCGCGGTAAGCTCCGTCTTTCCGGGAAGGAGCATCTTAAGTTTCTCCAGGGCATGCTCACTAACGACGTGATGGAGCTCGAAGAAAGCAAGGGGATGTACGCTGCGGTTCTGACGGTAAAGGGCAGGATGATTTCCGATATGCGAGTCTATCGTGATAAGGATTCGGTATTGTTGGACCTTGAGCCGGGCCTGAATACAAAAGTCGGAGACCTCCTCAAGAAATACAGGCTCTCCTACAAGGCTGCGATAGACGATCTGACTGAAAGCATGGGGCTTATTTCAGTTTGCGGTCCAAAAGCGCCAGGTCTTCTCGGGCAAATTATCGGAAAGGATAATCTGCCGACGAGCGAATACGATCACGTGAGAGCGTTTGTGGACGGTCACGAGGTGCATGTTGTTAAAACCCGTAGAACCGGCGATGAGGGCTACGATATCTATGCACTCACCGAAGGGCTCGCAGATGTTTGGGGACTCTTGACAGAGGAGGGAAGAGAGCACGGGATAAAGCCCGCAGGGAGGGCCGCGCTCGATGTGCTCAGGATAGAAGCCGGCATCCCTGTTTACGGTATCGACATGGACGAAGAGACGATTCCGATCGAGGCAGGCATCTGGAGCGCGCTCAATTTCGAGAAGGGTTGTTACGTCGGCCAGGAGGTTATTGCGAGGATCAGGTGGAGGGGTCATGTCAACAGGCACCTCGCTGGCTTCATCTCTGCCGGCGCGGCCCTGGAGAGAGGAGCCGATGTGTATTCGGGAGAGAAAAAGATAGGGCTCGTCACGAGCAGCGCCTTCTCGCCTTCTCTCCGGAAGCCCGTGGCTCTAGGGTATATAAGAAGGGAATTTAAAGAGCCCGGCACGAAAGTCGGAATTAAGCTCTCTGACGGGTCTGTCGGGCAGGCCGAGGTTGCCGCCCTTCCGTTCACCGGCGCCGGGGACCCTCAAAAGCCTGAATAATCGCCTTCGCTGAAAATTAACGCCTGTAATCCTTGATTTTATTTCCCTCTCTATTATAGTATCAGTCGGGTGTCTTTTTTCGGGTAAAAGGTAGTTAATAAACAGGGTTGGGTATCTTTTATAAATCACCAATAACATTTTATTAATTTCTGTTCTATAATTTGGGTAGGAGGGTCTCGGAAATGATATTCGATACGGTTCTGGGCTGGTTCTCGAACGACCTCGCAGTCGATTTGGGGACTGCCAACACGCTCGTGTATGTGAGGGGAAAGGGTATTGTCGCGAACGAACCTTCGGTCGTCGCGGTGCAGGAAGATTCGAGAGGCATAAAAAAAATACTCGCAGTCGGCAAAGAAGCCAAAGACATGGTCGGAAGGACGCCGGGCTCTATCAAGGCTATCAGGCCCCTCAAGGATGGCGTAATCGCAGACTTCGACGTAGCTCAGAAAATGCTTGAATATTTCATCAGGAAAACCCATAACAACAGGAAAAGTTTCGTGAGACCCAGGATCATCGTTTCCGTTCCCATCGGCATTACCGAGGTCGAGAAAAGGGCAGTAAGGGAATCGGCTGAGGCCGCCGGGGCAAGAGAGGTCTATCTTATAGAAGAAACGATGTCGGCCGCGATCGGCGCGGGGATGCCCGTGACCGAGCCTACCGGGAACATGGTCGTGGATATCGGCGGGGGGACGACAGGGGTTGCGGTAATTTCACTCGCGGGCATAGTCGTCAGCAAATCGATCAAGGTCGGAGGAGACAAGCTCGACGAGGCAATACTCCAGTACGTGAAACGGAACTACAACATGCTCATCGGCGAAAGGACCGCAGAGGACGTGAAGAAGAAGCTCGGAAAGGTGCTCGGGAACGGCGACATAGGCTCCATGAACGTAAAGGGCAGGGACCTGCGCGCCGGAATACCGCGCACTATAGAGATAACGTCTGAAGAAGTAAAGGAAGCCCTCACCGAGCCCGTCAGCCTTATCATCGAGGCGATAAAACAGACCCTCGAGAGGACCCCTCCCGAGCTTGCCGCCGATATAGTCGACAGCGGAATTATGCTCACCGGCGGAGGCGCTCTCCTCGGGAACCTGGACCAGCTCATCAAGGAAGAAACCGGGCTCCCCGTTACGCGGGCGGAGGACCCGCTCACGTGCGTCGTTTACGGCTCTGGGAAGGCGCTCGAGGAGCTCGACCTGTTGAGAGAGGTCAGCATAGGTTACTCATGAAAATCAGACGCGGTTTCTGTGTACTATAGTTCTTTTGCTGATATGATATAGACATGGGCTTCTTCAAGCGCCGCACCATACTCATCATTGTGGTACTGTTCTTCGTGGCAATACAGCTCTTTTCGCTCGATCTCAGGGAAAGGAACAGCAAGAACCCTGTATCCAAATTTGTCCTTACGCTCACGTATTATCCCCAAAAGCTGGTTTCCGCAGTTACCGATGGAGTCGTAGGCACTTGGCGGGATTATATCCACCTCGTGAACGTTAACGAGGAGAACAAGAGGCTCCGGGAGGAGCTCAACGCCCTCAGGCAGGAAAAGTTCGAGCTGGCCGAGATCAAGGCGCAGAACACGAGGCTCAAAAAACTCCTCGAATTCAAGGACGTGTCGCTCTACCCGGTCGTATCGGCGAACGTGATAGGCGCAAGTCCTTCCATGCTCCGCTCCCAGGTGGTCATAGTCGACAAGGGCGGTGCTGACGGTATAACCGAGGGCATGCCTGTCGCCTCCTACGACGGGATAGTGGGGAGGATACTGCTCGCGGGCGACAAGAGCTCGGAAGTGCTCCTGATCACCGATCCCGTGAGCGCCGTAGACGCTTATATCCACAGGACGAGGGCGAGGGGCATCGTAAAGGGGACGGGGAGCGGATGCGTCATGGAATATATCGAAAACAAGTCCGATGTGAGCGTAGGGGACAAGGTCATTTCATCGGGGAAGGACGGGTTTTTCCCAAAAGGCGTCATAATAGGGACCGTCACCGATATCAGTCCTAACGGGAGCTTCATAAGCGCGGGAATTTCTCCGCACGTCGATCTCAACTCGCTCGAGGAGGTCGTCATAATCCAAAAATCCGTGAACAACGTGGTTTTGAATGAATAAGACCATTACGTTCGTTTCACTTATACTCGTCTCCATCCTCCTCATAACGGTGCAGTCCACCCTCCTGTCGCCGAGGAAGGCCGGTTACTTATTTCCTGACCTCAATCTTATCTTCATAGTCTTTTTGGCCGTTTATTCCGAAATGAGGGGGAGCTTCCTCCTGGCCGCGGGGAACGGGTACATGATGGACGTCCTCTCGGGGAACCTGCCCGGGACATTCACCATCTCCCGCCTGAGCGCCTACATGCTCGTGCGCACGAGCTCAAACCACGTATATCTCAAGAAAGTGATAGTCCAGGGGCTGGTTATATTTTTAACGACCATTTTTACGTGGACTTTTATTCTGACTATAATTAGAATAAAGAGTGACGCGGGCTTTCAGCTTTCTTTCAGCGAGATAATTCTTCAAGGGCTGGTAAATTCGGCAGTTGGCGTGCCGCTTTTCTGGGCGGCTGGCAGGATGCATGCAAGATTTCAGAAATAGACTCGTAATTGCGACCGTCATACTCGGCATCGCGTTTCTGGGTCTCGTCTCGAGGCTCTGGTTCCTACAGGTACTGAAGGCGGATGAGTTCGAGGCTTTTTCCCGGGACAACAGGATAAGAATAGAAAGGGTGCCGGCTTCGAGGGGGAGGATTCTCGACAGGTACGGCCGCGAGCTCGTCGTAAACAGGCCGTCATTCGATGTGTACGTCCTTCCCGAGGACGTCGACGATATGCCTGCGCTAAGTGTCAATTTATCGAGAGTGCTCAACGAAGACCCCGCAAAGATCGTGCAGAAAATAAAACAGGCGTCACGGAGGAATCGTTTCAAACCCGCCCTCGTGGCCCAGGATATCAACCGCGATCAGCTCGCTTACATAGAAGCGCGCAGGAGCTCCCTTCCCGGCCTCACTATAGAGGTGAACAATTTAAGACAGTACCCGCACGGCGTAATGGGCGCATCGTTTCTGGGCTATATAGGGAAGGTGAGCGAGGCCGAGCTGCTGGCGAACCCGGAGCTCAGCAGCAACGGCCTGGTCGGGAAGACTGGAGTCGAGAAGACATGGGAGCAATCGCTCCGCGGCAAGGACGGATTTACACAGAAGGTTACCGACGCGCTCGGAAGAGAGGTCAAATCGAACCTCTTCCAGAAGGACCTTGTGAACAGGCAGAGCGTCCCGGGCAACGACGTCGTTATGTCGGTGGACATAGACCTCCAGAAGGCGGCCGAAGACGCTCTGGGCGAGGAGTTCGGCGCGATCATCGCGGTCAACGTCAGGAACGGAGAGGTGCTCGCCCTTGCGAGCAAGCCATCGTTCGATCCGGCGGATTTCGTGAAGGGTATCGACTCGAAGACGTGGTCGAAGCTGATGAACGATAAGGATTTCCCTCTCGTGAGCCGCGCGACGCAGGGACTATACGCCCCGGGGTCCGTCTTCAAGATGGTTCCGGCCGCGGCTGCGATGAAAGAAGGAGCCATACATCCCGACACGCTCGTGCACTGCCCGGGATACTACAGGCTGGGCTCGCACGTCTACAGGTGCTGGAAGAGGGGAGGGCACGGCTGGATGAACATGCGGGAGGCCATAGTCCAGTCCTGTGACGTTTACTTTTACAAGCTCGCGGACAAGCTCGGGATAGACAGGATTTCAAGATATATGAATTTCTTCGGTTTCGGGTCGCCCACGGGCATCGGGATCGAAGAGCGGGCGGGGGTCGCCCCGAGCAGGGAATGGAAGCTCGAGAAATTCAAGAAGCCCTGGTATAAGGGCGAAACGATAGTATCAGCGATCGGACAGGGCTACGTAAGCGTTACCCCCCTCCAGATTGTTATGATGACTGCAGCCATAGCGAACGGCGGGACTCTGCTGACCCCGAATCTGGTCATAAAAGAAGTGGCTTTCAGCGGAGAAACCAGGCTGAATAACGTACCCCCGAAGGGTGAGCTGCCCGTCGATAAGGTTACGCTCGCTCTTATCCGGGACGCGATGACAGGTGTCGTTAACGGTCCCGGCGGCACAGGCCACGGGGCCAGGCTCGAAAACGTAACCGTCGCCGGGAAAACGGGTACGGCACAGGTAGTATCGCTCGATTCCCAGAGCAGCGACAAAGCGCATAAAGACCATGCCTGGTTCACCTCCTTCGCCCCCGCCGAGACACCCGAGATAGCGGTCACAGTGCTGATCGAGCACGGAGGAAAGGGCGGGGCTGTGGCCGCCCCTATAGCGAAAAAAATAATAGAAACTTATTTCCAACTGAAGAAAGAGAGAAAAGCAAATGATAATGTTTGACAGGAGGCTCCTTCAGAGCTTCGGATGGTCTCTATTCCTGATGACCCTGGCATTCGCGGCGCTTTCCCTGATGAACCTCTACAGCGCGTCCTATCAGACGGGTCTCGGCTATTTCAAAAAGCAGGCGATGTGGGTATGCATCGGTATCTTCGCCATGATAGTCGTCTCATTCCTCAACAATAAGCTGATAAAGCAGTACGCACTTTACATTTACGGCTTTTCACTCCTCCTCCTCCTTTTCGTCCTGGTATTCGGCAAGGAGGTTTCGGGGTCGAGGAGCTGGATTACGATCGGCTCATTCGCCACTATCCAGCCTTCGGAGCTCGCGAAGATACCTATAATCCTCGCCATAGCCAGATTCTATGACAACGATTACGAAGGGGTCCCTTACGGCCTGCTCGACCTCATTAAGCCCGTGCTGCTGACCGCGCTGCCGCTTACTCTCGTAATGCTCCAGCCCGACCTGGGTACCGCGCTTACGATGGTCCTCATTTCGGGAAGCATGATCCTGTTCATGGGTGTCGAAAAAAAACTGATTTTTCTGGTCCTGGCCGTGGTCATCGGATTTTCTTATCCCGCATGGCGTTTTTTTCTGAAACCCTATCAGAAGGACAGGATTAAAACGTTCCTCGAGCCCTCGAAGGACCCCCTCGATTCCGGCTACAACGCTATTCAGTCCCAGATCGCGGTCGGATCGGGCGGGTTCATGGGAAAGGGGTTCATGTCGGGCTCTCAGACGCAGCTCAGGTTCATACCGGCCCAGCAGACGGACTTCGCCTTCTCGGTGCTCGCCGAGGAATGGGGTTTCCTGGGCGGGTTCATGGCGCTCCTTTTATATTTTATGATTATCCTCTGGATTCTCGATACCGCGAGCCGTGCGAAGGACAAGTTTTCGGTGCTCACCTGCTTCGGCATCGCCGCCATGTATTTCTGGCACGTGGTCGTCAATGTAGGCATGGTAATCGGCCTGCTTCCGATAGCGGGCGTTCCGCTCATGCTTTTGAGCTACGGGGGGTCGTCTTCCCTCACCGCGCTCATAGGTATCGGCGTCGTGCTCGGCATAAGGATGAGGAAGTTCCCGATCCAGGGCCCTGCCGTCGAGCTCAGGTAATCTCCTCTCCCTTCAGGTCGCTCATGCTGGGTATACCTCCCAGGCCCTTCGAATGGTGGATAGCGCGGAGTATGGCGCTGCCCGTAAGCTCCGCGGCTATGACTCCGGTCAGGTTCGCGTCCCCTTCCATACTGCCGCACGAGACCGCGATAACGACGTCCCCGTCGGCGATCGTATGCACAGGCGATATGACCCTCGCAAGCCCTGTCTGGGCTATGTTGGCTATCCTTCCGAGCTCGGATTTCGTGAAACGTGCGTTTGTCGCCACGACCGCGAGCGTGGTGTTCTGAGACTTGTCTTCCCTGAACGTGACCCCCTTCTTGAAGAGGTTCACCGTGCCTGCGAATTTGCTTCCGCGCGGTGTCGTCCTCACGCCAGCGATGATTTCCCCGTTCTCGGGCGACACTATGTCTCCGAAAGCGTTGACCACGACTAGGACGGCGACTGTTATCCCGTTTTTGATTTTGTAGCCGGAGGTCCCAATCCCGCCCTTTGTCGCGTGATCGAGCCCGAGCAGCTTCCCGACCGTCGCCCCCGTCCCCGCCCCGATGCTCCCCTCCTCGACCCTTGAGGAATCTGCGTTGAGGCAGGCTTCGTATCCCATGCGGGCGTCTGGCCTTACTTTTCCGTTTCCAATCCCGAGGTCGAATATCACCGCCGTCGGCACGGACGGCACGACCATGCCGTACCCGACACTGAGCCCTTTATTCTTTTCCTCGAGGTATCTCATGACGCCGCTCGATGCGTCGAGCCCGTAAGCGCTACCGCCTGTAAGCAGTATTGCGTGTATCTTGCCGAAGGTATTGTGGGAGAGCAGCGAGTCTATCTGCCTCGTGCTCGTGCCGCCCCCTCTTAAATCTATCGCCCCTGTGGCGGGGTTGTCGAAGAGGATTACCGTGCAGCCGGTCACGGCGCCGTAATCGGAGGCGTGGCCTACCCTTATGCCTTCAATATCAGTAATCGAGATCATGACGATTATTCTAAAATCATTATTTTTTATTTCAAAGTTTGCCTATTTACAGGCCCGCTGCCATTTACTTGACAGGAAATCATAATAGGATAGAATCTTCCACGTTTTAAGGTTATTAGGGTCCGGGAGTATGAAGACCCTTAACCTGTTTTTATTTCGATAAAATATCCTGTGTCCACCCCAAATTATGATAAAATGCACGGTCGATAGAATAAACCGTGTTGTGTGACGGGATATTTATTCGGGCGCGACAGGGAGCAGGGTTGAAAATATGTATAACTCGAAAGCGCTGGTAAAACTATCGGTTCTTTTGTTACTGTTTTCAACAAATCACGTTTTTGCCATAACCGATTCGAGGGATGTAAAGGATATCGGCATCGACGAAAAGACGGGAGCATTGGTTCCCGGTGATATACGGTTCGCCGACGAGAACAACGAGACGGTTGAGTTAAGGGACTTCTTCAATCAGGCGAAGCCGGTTGTGCTTAACCTGGTTTATTTCGGCTGTCCTAGGTTGTGTAATTTTGCGACGGAAGGGCTTCTTCAGGTAATGAACGAGCAGGGTTCGCTCGAGATCGGAAAGGATTATAAAGTCCTGACAGTCAGCTTCGACCCCGAGGACACGTCTGATCTGTCGGGTACTAAGGCCTCGAAATATCGCGGGATGGTGAAGCACGGGGATCCGGGAAAGGAGAATTGGGTGTTTTTGACTTCCGATACGGACAACATACGCAGGCTGACTGAAGCCGTAGGCTTCAGGTATAAGGTAGACGGCGATGAATTCGCCCACGCTTCCGCATTAATAATTCTCACCCCTGAGGGAAAGATTTCAAGGTACCTCCCCGGCATTCAATACGAGTCCAACGATTTCAGGCTGTCCCTCCTCGAAGCTTCAAAGGGAAGGATAGGCTCTTCCGAAATGTTAAACAAGCTTCTTCTCTTCTGCTATGAATTCGATCCGGTGGGCAAGAAATATGCGCTTAAGGCTTTAAATGTCGTCAAAGCCGCCGGGGTCGTAACACTGTTGTCGATTTGCGGGGTGCTCACGTACTTCTGGAGAAAAGAGAGGAAGGAACCCGAATAGGAGAATGGAGGTTTAAAAGAGACACATGACTTGGATTCCCGAGGTAGCATCGAATCTGGCAAGCAAAGTTGACGGGGTGTTGCTCCTGATTACTCTCCTGTCGCTTGTATTCTTCATACTCATCACCATAGTGCTCGTCTATTTCGCTATAAAGTACAGAAGGAAGAGGGAAGACGAGGAAACCCCCTATATCACGGGAAGCGAGCCGCTCGAGATAATCTGGACCGTGATACCCTCCATACTCCTCATCGTGCTGTTCATCTACGGTTTTGTGGTTTTTAAGGACATGAGGACGCCGCCCGAGGACTCGGTCGAAGTGACCGTTCAGGGAAAACAGTGGCTCTGGACGTTTGACTACTACAACGGAAAAAAGACCATCAACGAGCTCTACGTGCAGCAGAACAGGCCCGTCAGGCTCGTTATGGAGGCCCAGGACGTGCTCCACAGCTTCTTCGTCCCGGGGTTCCGCGTAAAGCAGGACCTGGTGCCGGGCAGGTATACCCAGCTCTGGTTTACTCCGACCAAAATAGGGACCTTCGACATTTTCTGCGCCGAGTACTGCGGCACGGGGCATTCGGCTATGCTTGGAAAGGTCGTTGTGCTCAGTCCCGAGGCGTATGAGATATGGGAAAAGGGCGTGAAAGCCGAAGAAGGCGCAGGCGTGGCGTCTCTACCGCCGGCCGAGCTGGGTGAAAAAATTTACAAGGAAAAAGGTTGTAACGCCTGTCACAGCGTTGACGGCTCCACGCTCGTCGGTCCTTCATTCAAGGGCATTTTCGGCCACTCGGTAGAGCTTCAGGACGGCTCGACGGTCGATGTGGACGAGAACTATGTGAAGCAGTCTATATTTGAGCCGCAGGCGCAGGTGGTTAAGGGATTCGCGCCGGTCATGCCTTCGTTTAAAGGCATACTCAGTGACGAGGACGTAACGGCGCTCGTAGCGTATATAAAGACGTTAAAATAGATGTCCGTATTTTAAGGAGGCTAGTTTTATGGCAAACCATACAATTGCCCACGACGTATATGTTCCATTTCTCGAGAAGAAGGGAATATTGTCATGGATTCTTTCCACCGACCATAAACGCATAGGAATAATGTATCTGATATCGATCTCGTTCTTCTTCCTCGTTGCGGGCGTTTTCGCGCTCCTCCTGAGGTACGAGCTCCTGACCCCGACCTCTGATTTCGTACAGCCGCATACCTACAACGTGTTCTTCACGCTCCACGGCTCGATAATGGTTTTCTTCTTCATAGTACCCGGCCTCGCGGCGAGCTTCGGCAATTTCCTGATACCCCTTATGATAGGGGCGCCCGACGTCGCATTCCCCAAGCTGAATCTGGGAAGCTACTGGATCTACCTGCTGGGCACCGTGATCGTGCTCATAGCCCTCGCGAAACCCGCCGACACCGGATGGACGTTCTACACCCCCTACAGTGCGACTACCAACACAGACGTCGTGATGATCACGTTAGGCGTCTTCGTTTTGGGTTTCTCGTCGATCCTGACGGGGCTCAACTTCATAGTCACGATACACAAGATGAGGGCGCCGGGCATGACCTGGCACAGGCTCCCTCTTTTCATATGGGCTTCATACGCCACCGCGGTTCTCCAGCTTCTGGCGACGCCCGTCGTGGGGATCACGCTTCTCCTCCTGATAATGGAGAGGACTCTCGGCGTCGGCTTCTTCGACCCGGCGAAAGGCGGAGACCCTATACTGTTCCAGAACTTTTTCTGGTTCTATTCCCACCCCGCGGTCTATATCATGATCATCCCGGCCATGGGGGTCATATCCGAGATCATTCCGGTCTTCGCGAGGAAACCTATATTCGGCTACAAGGCGATAGCGTATTCGAGCCTCGGCATCGCGTTCATCAGCTTCCTCGTCTGGGCCCACCACATGTTCACGAGCGGGATATCGGACACAGCAGCGACGATTTTCTCGTTCCTTACGTTTTTGGTCGCCATACCGACTGCCATCAAGGTGTTCAACTGGACGGCCACGCTCTATAAGGGGTCGATACATCTCCACTCCGCGATGCTGTACGCCCTCGCGTTCGTATTCCTGTTCACGATCGGGGGTCTCACTGGCCTCTTCCTGGGTGCCCTCGCGTCGGATATACACCTACACGATACATACTTCGTCGTAGCTCATATGCACTATGTAATGATAGGCGGAACGGTGATGGGGTTCTTCGGGGCTCTCCACTTCTGGTTCCCGAAGTGGTTCGGCAAGATGTTTAACGAAACCGTTGCGAAGATCGCGTGGCTCTTCATTTTCATAGGCTTCAACGTCACGTTCTTCCCGCAGTTCTTTTTGGGGGTTCAGGGAATGCCCAGGAGATATGCCACGTATCCGGCGGAGTTTGAGTCGCTTATGTCGCTATCGACTTACGGCTCCTGGATACTGGGGTTCGGCATATTCATCATGACAATCAACCTCATAGCAGGTCTGATTAACGGAGAAAAAGCCCCTCAAAACCCCTACGGTTCGCTTTCGCTCGAATGGCAGGTGCCTTCGCCCCCGCCGCTCGAGAATTTTGAGGAAATACCGCATGTCACCGACTGGACGTACGGTTACGGAAAAAAGAAATAATCGGAGGCCCAAATGGGAGAAGCTAGCGTAGAACACACACACGGCCATCACATGGATCCTGTTGTCGAGTACAAGTCCTCGAAGCTCGGCATGTGGCTGTTCCTCGGGACGGAGATCCTGCTTTTCGGAGGGCTTTTCGCGGCTTACGCGATTTTCCGCGCAAAGTACCCCGAGATGTTTTTCGAGCAGCACGTGGAGCTCAATAAGAAGCTTGGTGCCGTAAACACGTGCATACTGATATTCAGCAGCTTGACCATGGCCATGGGGGTCTCTGCTATTCAGCGCGGGAAGCAGAAGGCAACCGCCATACTGATCCTGATTACAATACTCTGCGGTCTCGCATTCGGCGTCGTGAAGTATTTCGAGTACAGCGCCAAGTTCCATCATCACATCTACCCTGACACGAGCATATTCTTCTCACTGTATTTTATGATGACCGGGCTCCACATGCTTCACGTCTTTATCGGACTCGCTATTCTTGCAGTTATAATGGTCCTGACGCTCAAGGGAAAGTTCACGGCCAAGTACAACACCCCTGTCGAAGTTGGAGGGCTTTACTGGCACCTGGTGGACCTGATCTGGATATATCTTTTCCCGTTACTTTATCTCATAGGCTGAACGGAGGAAATAAGTATGGCTACTCATTCACATACTGAAGAACACCACATAACGAGCAACAAGACATACATAATAGTATGGGTCGCGCTCATGGTTATGACGGCTATCACGGTATATGTGTCGTATATCAATTTCGGTATGCTCAACATTGTCATTGCGCTCGTGGTCGCCTCGATAAAAGCGTCCATAGTGGCACTTTATTTCATGCACCTGAAGTTCGAGGATTCGATCACGTGGGTATTTGCGCTCTTCCCGCTCAGCCTCCTGGCGTTACTCATCGGGATGACGATTACTGACACGTTTACGAGGACTATAGTCCCTTAGATTCAATTATTCATGATTGCTAAAATTACCCTTTTTCTTCTCTTTCTTCTCTTAATCTGGGGTAATCTGGTTGCCGGTCTTAAAGCGGGACTCGCGTGTCCGGATTGGCCGTTATGTCACGGGACGGTGCTCCCCCCTTTCAGGTGGGATATATATATGGAGTTCATGCACCGTATAATAGGTGGCGTGACCTCTCTTTTTCTCGTCATCCTTTCCTATCAGAGGTTCCGCGCTTACCGGGGCTCCGTAAAGCTGGTCCCCGTGACGATCGTGCTCCTTCTCCTGGCGCAGATCGTCCTCGGCGGCATTGTAGTGCTGCTCGAGCTGCCCGTAGACCTCACGACCTACCATTTTGCGAATGCGATCGTGATATTCTCACTGACTCTTTATATCGCGTTTTACGACGGCAAGAAGAAGATGCCGCATTTCAATATCGGGGGCTATAAGGGGATATTCTTTTTTCTGGGGCTTCTTGTATTCGTTCAGGCGGTGCTTGGCGCGTATGTAAGACATTCAAACTCGGGTCTTGCCTGTCCGGATTTCCCTACATGTCTCGGCTACTGGATACCGCCCAACTTATCGGGGATCATACTTAACCACTTCGTACACAGAGTGGCGGCATACGTTATCACACTTACTGTACTTATACTCCTCGTCTCCTCGTACATGACCAAGGGGCTTCTGATGTACCGCAAGGCATTAGTGGCTCTCGTATGCCTCATCGCGCTACAGATCGCTCTCGGAGCGGGAGTAGTTCAAACGAAACTCAACTTCGCAATCACGGCGCTCCATCTCTCTTTCGCCCTGTTAATACTTTCTCTCGTACTTTATACTTGGTTCAGGGGGATGGAGGAAACTTGCCAATAAACGGACTGTGGGGAATGACAGGGATACATGAATACGATCGGACACATTGACAGGGCGCCTGCGAAGATAGTCGTCTCGACCATACTGCTTTCGAAGCCGGGGATAATTCTGAGCGTCGCGTTCACCGGTTTCGCCGGCATGGTCCTGGCAAACCGCGGGATACCACCCCTCGTATTGACGCTGTTGGCCGTGCTTTCCCTGCTCCTGAGCGCCGCAGGCTCCGCGATACTCAACAACGTACTCGACAAGCAGATAGATACGCTCATGAGCAGGCTCAGCAAGCGTGTGGACGCGCTCGAAGTCGTAGGCGAAAAGACGGCCACGCTCATATCCCTCGTATTCATAGCCGTTTCGCTGTTTGTTTCTTTTTATTATCTGAACGCGGTGAACGGTGCGCTCATAATTGCGGCCATCCTGAGCTACACGCTCCTCTATACCCTTTATCTCAAGCGGAGCTCCCCTTACGGCACCATACTCGGCGGGCTCCCGGGAGCGCTGCCCGTGCTGGTCGGATACACGGCGGTGAACCCCCACATCGGCGTTGACGGAATAATACTGTTCACGTTCATGATGCTCTGGCAGCCCCCTCACTTCTGGGCGCTCGCCCAGAAATACAAGCTCGATTACAAGAAAGCGGGCGTGCCCGTCATGCCCGTGGCGCTCGGCTCGAAGTTTACGAACGTAATGATACTCCTCTACTCAATAGCGCTCCTGCCGCTCTCGCTTTCGCTCTGGATACTGCATTACTGCTCCGACTATTACGCCGTCTTCGCGATCGTTTCGGGGCTCTATTTCGAATACGTGATTATACGGAGCGCGGTGAAGAATACCGATTACGGCAAAGCGTTCGGCGCTTCCATTATATACATGCTGATTATAATGCTTTCCCTTATACTCGATCTTTCGTTCGGCTCCGCGAACGCCGCCGTCTGGAGTTTTTAGGGAGCTTGTCCGGAAGGTTATAAACACGGGATCCCCCGTGAGGGAGTGTCCGTACCTTTAAACCTTCATATTCTTTAGGAGCTTCTTGAGCTGCATGAGCGGTTCACTCAGCGAGTTTATGGACTCCACCCAGAAATCCGGTGATTCGAGGTCCCTGCCGATGCTCCTCTTCGCCACGTTCACGGCCGTGTCCGAGCCCGAAAGCCTCAGGAACTCCTCGTACTTCGGAAGGAACCCCTTCCCCTCTCTCCTGAACATCGAGAAGAGGCCCCGGCTCAACAGGTATCCGAACGTATACGGGAAGTTGTAGAACGTGATGCCCGTTATATAGAAATGGAGCTTCGACGCCCAGAAATAAGGGTCTTCGCCGCCCTCTTCGAGCACGTCGCCGAATATCCTCCGCTGTGTGACGGCCATAAGCTCCTTGAGCCTGCTGACGCTCACCTCGCCCTCCTGCCGTTCTTCATAGAAAGCCTTCTCGAATTCGTACCGGACCGGGATGTCCATGAGGTAAATGGCCCCGTGGTTTACCTCCATGTCGAGCGTAAGCGCTTTCTCCACGTCGTCGATCGAAGGGTCTTCGAGCACTCCTTCCGTGAGTATCATCTCGCCGAAAGTGGACGCCGATTCGGCGAGCGTCATGGGATAGAAATGAGAATAGGGGCGAATGTCGCTCATTACGTAGCTGTGAAACGCGTGTCCCGCCTCGTGGGCGAGCGTCAGCACGTCCCCGAGTGTCTCGTTGTATGTCATGAAGATCCTCGACTCTTTCGTGAGTAGCGACCCGGTACAGAACCCGCCGGGACGTTTGCCCTCGCGCGGCTCCCAGTCGATCCACTCGTTCTTATACACGCCGTCTATGAACTTGCCGAGCCTGGGATAGGACGCGGCGAACGAGTTCTTGACCATCTTCTTCGCCATGCTCCATGTGAGCTTCTGCCCGGACTCGAGATCTAACGGCGCCCCGAGGTCATACCAGGCTATGTTGTCCCGCTTCATAGTTTCGGCTTTAAACCTGAGTATGCTCCTCGGGAGCTCGAGCTCCGAGTATATTGCTTCGAACATAGCGTCGAGCGTTTTTCTGCTGATCGAGGACTGGAAAAGGGCGACATCAAGGAAATGGTCTATGCCCCTGTATTTATTGAGCGTGAGCCGTGTGCCCGCGATAGCGTTTAACGCCGCGGCCGCAGTATCCTCTATGTTCTGCCACGCCCTGTTCCCTCCCTCGAATGCGGCTTTTCTGATCTCCCTCTCGGGTTTTTCCATGAGGGACCTTCTCTGCGAGATAGGCAGCGTCCTGACGGTGCCGTCGGGATACGTCATCTCGAATTCGAGCTTGCCCGATACGGTGTCGTATAGCCTTCCCCAGGCGCTGATTCCGTCGACTCCGAGGTCGGCCGCCAGCACTTCCCGCTCCGTGTTCATTTTCTTCTGTGAGTCTTCCCACAGCCTTGAGAGATAGTATTTGCAGCTCGCGAGCGGCGCGCTCTCTTTTAACGATGCGAAGTCTTCTTCGGATGCGTCCTTTATTCCCCTCATGAGCTCTACCTTGAGCTTCGAGAATTCCGCTCCGAGCGCCGACATCTCTGCCTCTTCCCTGAGATAGTCTTCGTTAAGCCCGTCGGCCGCTGATAAACATCCGATATAGGAATCGATGTGCGTGTAGCGCGCGACGAGGTCTTCGTTCCTGAGAAAGACGTCCTCCCATTCGTTTCGGTTAGTGTCGTCGAGGGGTGCTAAAGCCGAGGCCTTTTCCTTCACCAGCTGTATATCCCTCTTGAGGTTCTCCTTGAATTCTTTCATCTCAGGTCCGTTGAACCCGGGGAAGTAGCTCGAGAGGTCCCAGTTCATTTTTGCGGTCGAATCGTTTATGGTCATTTTTCCTCCGATCGGGTCGGGTCTTTATGCAATGAGATGTAAAAATCCCCAAGAAATATATCATACGAATGGACGGGTGTGTTTAATATCGACATTCGGGCCGGTCGCGCCTGTTTAAGAAATATTGAGCATCTAGGAGAAAGCCTCGTCGAGGAGTTTTAAATGCGCCTCGGATAGCCGCCAGCCCGAGGCTCCGCAGTTTTCTATCGTCCTCTGGACACTGTCCGATTTCGGGATCGCGACTACGTTCTCACGGGACGTGCACCAGTTGAGCGCGACCTGCGCCGTCGTTTTTCCAGTCCCGCGGGCTATCTCTTCTAACACCCTGATTCTCTTTGACGGCATGAATCGAGGCCTCGACGCGAGGTTGCCGTCGTCAAGCGGCGTGTATGCGAGTATTGTAATCCGGTTCTCAAAACAGTAGGGGAGCAAGTCTTCTTCGATCCCCCTCTCGTTCAGGTTGTAGAGGACCTGGTTCGATACTATCGGCGTGTGCCTCAAGGCCGCCTCGGCCTCTCTCAGGTCGTCGAGGTCGAAATTGCTCACGCCTATAAATCTCACGTAGCCTCTCTCGACGAGTGTCTCCATAGCATGCATGGTTTCCTTCATTGGATAAGATGAGTTAGGCCAGTGGACCTGGTAGAGGTCGATATAGTCTGTTCCGAGCTCGGTGAGGCTCTCTTCCGCAGCGCGGAGCACGTCGTCGTAGCCGAGATGCCTGCCCGATACCTTGGTCGCAATAAATACACGGTCCCTCATCCCCTCGACCGCTTTGCCGACTATGCGCTCAGTCCCGTATCCCTCGGCCGTGTCGATGAGCGTAGCCCCGAGCTCTATGCCTTTCCGCAGGGGCTCCACGCCGCCCCTATACCGCCACGTCCCGAGCCCAATCTCCGGGATCATTACCCCCGTATTCCCAAGCTCTTTCAGTTCCATGGAACGTAACTCCCGGATATCCCCGGTATTCTATCTTCTTAGGTAAAATGATAACAGATTTTCCGGGCTCGAATCGTATCTCACCCGATTACACAGTTGCTGGAACGCGGCTTCTGCGTACGAAGCCCCCGACACCGATTATTTTGCCGGGAGGATCTACTTATCGCTCGTTTACGTTACAGGGGAGTTTCAAAATCTGTCTATCGGTTATGTGGAAGCGCTGTATAATTGATACTAGGACGGCAAACGAAGTCGACGAGCCGGAAAGGAGATATGCTATGGCATACTACGAAGAGATAAAGCAGTATGACGTTGCTTATTACGCGGGGGGCAAGAACACGACCGGATATCCGTATCGAGCGATAATCGGGCTCAGGCGTGACGACTCCAGCCTGATCGGAGGCGCTTACTTTCACCGGGACCCGGCAACCATGCCCAACACGGACGATCAGACACCGTCGGGTTACGTGTGGTGTCATTATTCGTGGGAAGACTTTCCCGCGGTTCTGGATCTTCTGCGGAACGAAAAACCCGTTTTTGTCCGTTACGTGGCCGGGACATGGAGCGTCGCTTCAATAACAACATCGATTGAACCGATTGGTGAGGGTGAACAACCCTGACGTGTTCCATGTTTTCACGTTTTCCCCGATGCTTTATACCGCAACAAGCGATAGTCCGTTTATCATGCTAAGGATTCTGTCCGCTCTGTTTCTAAGCGGTCTCAGGAGTCCCGATTCGTGCTTTGGATTTTTCAATTGGATAATTTCTCTCGTTATTTTCGATTTTTTTATCCAGAGTTTCAATTACGTTGATTTTTAGATCGTGACTCATTAGTAAAACCCAATATAAAACATCGGCCAGCACTTCGCCGATTTCTTCTTTATGTTCATTAACGTACTGCTCAATTTCTTCCGTTGATTTCCATTGAAAATGCTCCATCAATTCGCTGGCTTCAAGCACCATTGACAGGGCAATATCCTTAGGATTGTGAAATTGCTTCCGATAGCGGGCATCCCGAAATTCTATGATTTTCCTTATGATGTCTTTTAGTTCAGTGTTCATGGTATGGTTCACCTTCCGTCAAGCTGAGTTTAATATGAAGAATGAAATAGTATACACACTGTTTTTATATTATCCGATTCTGCCGGGCACTGCGTCTTTTCAATGCACGGTCATGCGGAAGAGTCTGCGCGGCCCCACAGCCGTACCCACCGAGCATAGAGTAGTTCCGGGTGCGACGCCCTTGAACCCGAGCCCGTCCGGTGAATTGACCGACGTGACAATATTCGCGTCGTCGCAAAGGGACAGAATTACCGGGCATACGACAACGCCGGATTTACAGACTTTAAAGATTTCCCCGACCCGCAGCTCGACCTCATAAGGTTGGCCGGGCTCTTCTGTGTCCCCTGACTTCACATCACTGACGAACAAAATGAGGGCCAGAAATCCCGTAACCATTATTATTGCTGACTTCATGCTGAGCTCCATTTTAAAAACCCGCTCCTGCGCACCTGGTTTCAATAATATATCATCTGTAGGAAATTGGGGAAAATGCCTTGTTTCGAAGTACTTGCAGGGGTCTCGATCTGAGCAATTTTTCTTCTCAATCAGCCTTGCAACAATTTCAAAATATTGTAAATTTATACCTCCGGCCGGGGTGTAGCTCAGATTGGCTAGAGCGTTGCGTTCGGGACGCAGAGGCCGCCGGTTCAAGTCCGGCCACCCCGACCATTAATTTCCGGGACTTTCAGCGATTTCTCAAATTACTCCCAAGCCCTAGCCAGTTGATTTGTCACTAAGTATTGATGAAATGCTAAGTTCTTGAAGAGCGACAATATCTACGGTTCTCCCGGGATATGGCCCGAGTCGGCTTCTGTTCAAGCCTCACAAGTTCTGCGAGAACATGCAAGGCTTCCCTGCTATTCAAATTATCTCCTGTGCATGAGCTGTATACAGGGTTTCATGTTAAAAAACTAGATTATATTATTGACTGGAGCATGGTCATTCCAGGAAGTTCACTATCTCCTTTTAGGAATGATTATTGTGGGTAACATTATCACAGCGTAAGTGGCGAGGTATTTTTAGGGAGGTGAAGTTGTGACAGACAAAGAGGGCGGAAATCACCGCCTCATCTTGCAAAGGATTGCGCGCCGGGCGATGATTGAAAGAGGACTTCATCCGGATTTCCCGCCTCAGGCGCTTTCCGAGCTCGACGGAATCCATGGGCCTGCAGCACGTGTTGAGGAATCAACGCGTGATCTCAGAAACCTCATCTGGTGCTCTATAGACAACGATGATTCACGCGATTTGGACCAGCTTACCTTTGCCGAATCCATGCCGGACGGGGCCGTAAAGATACTCGTCGCAATTGCCGACGTAGACGCTGTCGTAAAGAACAAGTCGGCGATTGATGATCACGCCTGGCAGAACACCACCTCGGTTTACACCCCTGCCGAGATATTTACGATGCTTCCCGAAAAACTCTCGACCGATCTTACCTCTCTCAACTATGAATCAGACCGCCTTGCCATCGTCATTGAAATGGTCATCGCCCGGGACGGTTTACTTCTGGATTCGAACCTCTATGGAGCGATGGTCCGCAATCATGCGAAGCTTGCCTACGACAGTGTCGGCGACTGGCTCGAGGGCGACGGACCAATGCCGCAAGGGATCGAAACAGTCAAGCGCCTCGACGAGAACCTCAGGCTCCAGGATAGCGTGGCCCAAAAGCTAAGGGCTCTCCGGTACATGCAGGGTGCGCTTAATCTCGAAACAATAAAAACACGTGCGGTGTTTGAAGGAGATATGCTCAAGGGCTTTGAAGCCGAAAGAAGGAACAGGGCTAAAGACCTTATCGAAGATTTCATGATCGCTGCGAACGGTGTTACCGCACGTTATCTCGAGTCCAAGATGTTTCCGTCGCTGCGGCGCGTATTACGCACGCCCGAACGCTGGGACCGGATCGTCGAGATCGCCTCGGAGCGAGGCTTCGAGCTGCCCCGGAAACCCGACTCCAAGTCCCTCGAGCAATTCCTGGTATTTGCGAAAGCCGCTGATCCTCTCAGCTTTCCGGATCTTTCCCTTAGCGTAATCAAGATGATGGGCTCCGGTGAATACGTCGCCCAGCTTCCGGGAAACACGGCGCCCGGTCACTTCGGTCTTGCCGTCAGTGATTATAGTCATTCAACGGCCCCGAATCGCCGATATCCCGATCTGATCACGCAGCGGCTGCTGAAAGCCGCGATGGAGGGCGGTTCACTGCCCTATGAGAACGATGAATTGGAGGAACTCGCAAAGCATTGCACCGAAATGGAAGACATAGCAAAGAAACTCGAACGGCAGGTCGGAAAATCCGCAGCAGCGATACTGCTTGAATCAAGGATCGGAGACAGGTTCGATGCCATAGTTACCGGCGTATCCGAAAAGGGCACCTGGGTCCGTCTTCTTCAACCGCCCGTGGAAGGCAAGCTGGTGAGCGGTTTTAAAGGGCTTGACGTCGGCAACAGGTTACGTGTGAAGCTGGTCGGTACGGACATTGAGCGCGGATTTATCGACTTTAGGAGGGCCAGGTAATGAGAGCGGCGTTCAGTGTCCGAACCTGAATACTTGATCGATGCCCGCAGCCTTGCGTCCAAACGCCATAGCGTGGATGCAGCGTTGCCGTGCCTTCGATCGTCAATGACATCGAATCGCGTTCGGGACAGAGAGGCCGCCGGTTCAAGTCCGGCCGTCCCGACCACTATTGTTAAATAATTATAGTGGATTATTTAACATTATTCGTGGTCCTATTTCCCTTGATAAGCTTCTGTTTCAACTTTGTTACAACAATAATGCAAAGCCCCACTTTGCGGTTATCTCTCCAATCTTGCGCCGGGGTTCGCGTTCCACGACGTGAAGGAAGCGGAGGGGAGGGTGAACAAAACGTCACCCACCTGTTCAGAATATGAACACCCCTGTTCAGATAATGAACAACCGGATGTTTAAAATATGAACACTAAGGAATACACAGTTGAAGGAAACACAGGGAAGGAACACACAGTAAAAACAGAAGCGCGCATAAAACAAAAACGCGCGCATGAAGAAGCTCGCGCTTCTTCGTCTTCTCCCGCTCCAGACGATTATGAGGACGATAACAAGGTAACGATGCTCGAAGCGGCCGAGCACTTTCATTCGCTCACGCCTCTTAGCGTGAGAACACGCCCATCAGGATTTCCACCAGGATCAAAATAATGATGACCAGCTCCAGGGTCTGGCTCTGGACCGTCCGCACACGGTCGGTCAGCAGCTGATACAGGCTTGCGATAATGTCGAGTTTGCGTGATATGGAGCTCTCCCAATCTTGCAGATATAGTCTTCTGGCGGCGAGGGCATGAACCCTGGCCAGATAGAGATCCCCTATCAGCTTGAGGGCGTTATCGACCCTTTCGGCCAGCACCAGCGATTCGAGCCGCAGTTCCGCCAGCTCCTGGATCGCTTTCCGGTTTGGTGTGAGAAACGGCACTAACGAAGCTCTTTGCTTGAGCGAAACTCTTTGATAATCGCTGATACGCCGATCCAGCTGCTCGTCGGTATATCTCGCTTCCAGCAGCTCCACGTTGAGCAGCTCAAGGACGTTGACGGTATCGCGGAAATCTCGGTCATAGACGAGCGCCGCGTTCCAATCAACGATCACCAGATCGTGCTCGTAGTATGAGAGCCTTTGATTGAGCGCTTCGCCTTGCTGCTCCGGACTGAGCGGCTGAGTTTCAAACCGCAGCATCTGTGCAATGATCGGTCCGTGCCGCGACAGCAATTCGGAGGCCGACAAGGGTTGTTCAAATTCTTCAACGACGAACAAATAATAATCTTCAACCAGGGGCGACAATTCCGGCCTGACTATAGCAGAGCGGTTTTCTTCCAGAAATTCTTGAATCTGTTTCTTCGCCCGGGCTTCAAGATTAAGGTCATAGAGCGTTCGGCTTAACGGCTGCAAATCCGAAAATGACAGCGCGTCCGGGCCTTCGGGAAACGACCATTGATAAGATATACTGGCGGCGCCGAAATCAAAGACTGTGACCTGAGCCCGGCCGGGTTCGGAAATAATGGGTCTTGCTTCGCCCAAATTCACGACCAGAGGCGGCTTGGAGTACTGCAGGAATGTAGGAGTCTGTTTCTTTGGCGATAGAGGCTGCACCGGTGCGGATGAAGGCAGCTTGCTGAGCTGATCGAGCGCCACCTCAAAGCCGATGTCAAAGGCAAAGAGAGCAATTACCCTGCCTTTCAAGAGCCTCGTCATGCGATTTATTCTACAGTCATAAAAGGTGTTTTTCTATGGAAGCGGTTTCGGGTTGCTTTCTGTCATGATTGCGGATGAAGTTGTAGTCGGTAAGATCAGAAAGTCAGTCGCTCGAGTTCGACTTGCCGCTTTTTACAGATGACTCTTCCGTAGCCTCGGGAGCGGGAGTGGGCTCTGCTTGCCGTTCGCTCGAGTTCGATTTGCTGCCTTTGACTGTAGTCCCCTCTGCGGGCTCGGGGGCAGGGGTAGTTTGTATCTGGCGCTCGCTGGTGTTCGATTTACTGCCTTTAACCGTTGTCCCTTCGACGGGCTCGGGTGTAGGTGTAGGTTGTGCTTGGAGATCTTGGGAGTTCGACTTGCTGCTTTTGACCGTTGCCGGATCGGCGTATGCCGTATATAAGATAAAATGAATTGCAAAAATACCTGAAAATAGAAATATGATTGACAGACGTAATACATGTTTCATTTTAATATCTCCTTCCCCTGACCTCCCCGCTCTGCAAATAAATTTGAAAATGGCACACTGCCAAAAAAAAGGGGAGCTGCTGCTCCCCTTTCACGATGATTAAGAATTTTATTCCCTATTGTGCGGCTTCGTCCGTCTTCTCATCGCCCGGCATCTGACCTTTTGTGGCTTCGTCAGCGGCGTCAGTAGCAGCTCCCGAACCGTCGGTCGCTTCGTCCGTCATCTCGCCGCCCGGCATCTCGCCCGGGGTGGCTTTGTCAGCGGTGCCGGTGTCGGCTCCCGAACCGTCGGTCGCTTCGTCCGTCATCTCGCCGCCCGGCATCTCGCCGGCCGGCTCGTCCTGCGCTATCGAGGACGCGCTGCCGAAAAAGGTGTTTCCGCCGAAGGAAAGACCCGTTACTAACAACACAGCAAACAAAAGAGCAATTACTCTCATGTCTTCAAACCCTCCTGATTTTTTTTTACCGGCCGGACTTACCCGGTCGGCTTTCTAATTATAGTGCAATAACCGTACCAATAAAAGAACAATATGAAAAATCTAATTATCGTGGCAGGTTAAAAATTTTTGCTTATTTCCGGCGGTCCCATACACCGTTCCGTATGCGTTAAAAACCACAATAAATTGTGCAAAATGACACATTTTGTCCTTGAACCCTCGACACGGTGCGACCGTAATCATGTACGGAAATTCTTGAGCGCTTCCTTCATTCTTGAAACTGAAAGCTTCCGCAGCGCCTTCTTCTCGATCTGCCTTATCCGCTCTCTCGTGAGTTTGAATTTCCTGCCTATATCGTCGAGCGTCACGACGTCGCTCCGGTCGATTCCGAACCGCATTCGCAGCACCTCCTCTTCCTTCACGCTTAGGAGCGATAGAGAGCTTCGTATGCTCTCTTTTAATTCGTAGTCCACGACGAGATGGTCGGGCGAGACCGTTTCCTCGTCCTCTATGAAGTCATAGAGAGTCCTCTTTTCACCGTCCACCGGAGAGTCGAGGCTCACGGACTCGTTTGTGATTTTCAATATGCGGCTAACGTATTTGAGCGGCACCCCCGAGCGCTCCGAGATCTCTTCGGCCGTCGGATTCTTGCCCGATTCTTTCATGAGTATGGATTTCGTGCGGTAGACACGGCTCGTTACCTCGAGCAGGTATACAGGGACACGCACTGCTCCCCTGTGAACGAGGATCGCTCTCGTTATGGCCTGGTATATCCACCAGGACGCATATGTAGAGAACCTGAACCCTTTCGAATGGTCGTACCGTTCGATTGCCTTCATGAGGCCGATGTTCCCCTCTTGGATGAGGTCGAGGAAGGGAAGGCCGTGGTTCACATACCGCTTCGCGATGCTTATGACGAGTCTCAGGTTTGCGCTCGCGAACCTTTTCTTCAATTTCTCCGCCTGGTGGGAGTAAGCTTTAAGGGAAGCATTGAGTCTGTTCCTGTTTCTTTTGTGGTTGTTTTGACCGTTGGATTTTCTCCCGTTTCCGATGTCCTCGTACGAGCTTTCGAGATACGACGTAATCTGTTTTATCTTGTGCTCGCATTTCTTTATCTTGGCCGGTATCTCCACCTCTTCCTTGATTGTGAGGAGGGGTTCTTTTGAAATATCCCTGAAATAGTCGTTCAATATCCTGAACTGGTCGTCCTGCCTGTCATACATCTCAACCCTATCCGGGAGCTCCGCCGGCGCTCCGTTGTAGTCGCCGGCCGTTTCTTCGGCGCCGAAAACATCTTCTTCCGTGAAGTCGTCTTCAGCTGTTTCTTCGAAATGTTCTGGGTAGCTCTCTGTCTCTATATCCTGTACGTTCAATTCGTCGTATTTCATAGTCGCCTCCCACTCTTGATTTTCCTACAGCTTCGGATCTGCTATCGGTAGAGAATGAATGAAAGCCTCGTAAGGAGCAGCGGCTTCCAGGTATTCTGCCTTCTCTCTATTCCGGGTCTGAGAGCAATATCTGTGCCATATTACTCATCTTTATTTTTTATTTGTGATATAGACGGCTTATAGGAATCAAATTTTTTATTCAGCTTCGTTATCCGTTTGAGTGTGTAAAAATACACTGTTTGTGGTGTACGAAATTCAACCAATGAATATGCCCGAGCGGGCTCTCAAGGCAGTGCGGGACGCGGGGCACCTCGCACTCAATCGGGAGTGTGCGCGCACGTTGTTTACTCTCTTCTTATCTGCATGTTTCGTCCGCTGGCTGCAATAATTACATCGCACTAGGCCGTTACTACCTCGCCGTAGTCCCGCTTATCTCCGGCGAACTTGAATTCTCTCTATAAGTACCTGTAAAATCTTATTAATGTCGAACGAGCTCAGTGACATACTCGACGCGCTCGAAAAACCGCTCAGGTTCGCGTCGAGAAACAAATTCTCGAACCTGGATAAGGTAAAAGCGCTTGACCAGCTAGTCGACGACCTTACGCTAAAGGCGCTGTCACTGCCGCTCACAACCGTGCAGGCAAGGGAGTTCGAATCGTTGAGGGATTTCTTCTCCTCATACGACTGTCTCGGAGAAGCGGAGAGAAAAGACGTTATCCGGAGGTCGCTCGTTATAATAAGCGGGCTGAAAAATCGCCAGGACTCTAAGAGCTCCGCCAAACCGGCTGGGGAAAGGGCTCCATCGTCGTATCCGAAAAGCGGAGCGGAAGGAGCTGCTCCAGTCCGGGATGCCTCCGGGAGCTTCTCTCCGGACACGAGGGATCCTGATCAGGTCCCGATTCAATACATCAAAGGGGTCGGTCCCAGGATCGCAGAGATTTTAAAGAAAAAAGATATCGGGACCGTTGCGGACGCCCTCTACTATTTCCCGAGGACGTACGAAGACAGGAGGACCGTAAAGAGCATATCGCAAATCAGGCCCGGCAAACGGGAAACCATAATGGGGAAGATAATGCTCGCGGGAAAGGTGCGGACAAGGCACAGGAGCCTCTATCAGATATCTCTGTCCGACGGCACGGGGATTGTGACGCTGGTGTGGTTTCAGTTCAACGAAAAATATCTCAGGAACGCGTATAAAAAAGGAGCCTCCGTGATCCTGACCGGCGACGTGAGCGTCGGGTACAGGGATGCGCTCCAGATAGTCCACCCGAAGCCCGAGGACATAGAGGTCATGGAAGAAGGGGAGGACCTCGACGAGGACCATGTGCACTTTAACCGCATCGTGCCTATATACTCTCTTACAGAAGGGCTCAAGCAGAGACGCATAAGGAGGATAATGAAGTCGGTCGTTGACGGGTATACGGCTTCCCTGCCGTCGGTGATGCCGGCCGATCTAATGAGAAAGAGAGGTGTCATCGATTTAAACGCGGCCGTATCGAGGGTCCACTTTCCGATGAATGACGAACAAATCGTCGAGCTCTCGGACAGGGCGTCCGTTTATGCGTCGCCACCCCACAAGACACTCTCTTACTATGAGTTCTTTCTTATGGAGCTCGGACTCGCGTTAAAGAAGCGTGATGTAGCCGGGCTCGACGGAATATCTTTCTCCCCAACGGGAGAACTGACAGGGAAGCTGATCTCGGCGCTTCCGTTCAGGCTTACTCCGGCTCAGGAGCGCGTGCTCGCCGAGATCGAGCGGGACATGCGCTCGGAAAGGCCGATGAACAGGCTGCTCCAGGGGGACGTGGGGAGCGGCAAGACCGTAATTTCGCTCCTTTCCATGCTGAAAGCGGTCGAGAGCGGATACCAGGCCGTAATCATGGCCCCGACGGAGATACTCGCAGAGCAGCACCTTTCGTCGGTCCTCGGCTATGTAAAGGGCATGGGTCTCCGTCTGGTATTTCTCAAGAGCGGGCTCGGGAGGGGCGAAAAGAACGCGTATTACAAGGCTATTTCGTCGGGAGAGGCGCAGATCGCGGTCGGCACGCACGCACTCCTTCAGGAAAAGGTGGAGTTCAGGAACCTTGGTTTCGTCGTCATCGACGAGCAGCACAGGTTCGGCGTGATGCAGAGGGCGAGTCTCATGGGCAAGGGCAGGAACCCGGACGTGCTCGTTATGACCGCCACCCCTATACCCAGGACGCTCGCGCTTACGGTCTACGGCGACCTCGACGTGTCGCTTCTCGATGAGCTCCCGCCCGGGAGGAAGGAAATCAGGACGAAGGTGTATTACGACCAGAAGGGCTCGCGTGAAAGGGCCTATGAGACGGTCAGGAAGGAGCTCGAGAAAGGCAGGCAGGCGTATGTCGTGTATCCCATGATAGAGGAATCGGAGAACCCCGAC
Organism: Thermodesulfobacteriota bacterium; assembly: GCA_040754335.1. NCBI lineage: Bacteria > Pseudomonadati > Thermodesulfobacteriota > Thermodesulfobacteriota bacterium. The sequence continues at coordinate 379,868 of JBFMCV010000004.1, forward strand.
TTCAAGGACATCAAGTACGCGACCCGTATGGCCGAGGAGCTCAGGAACGATATTTTCCCGGAATTCAGGGTCGGGCTCCTCCACGGGAGAATGAAAACCGAGGAGAAAGAGGCCGTGATGAAGAGATTCATATCCGGCCATATAGATATTCTCGTCTCGACCACCGTGATCGAAGTGGGCGTCGATGTGCCGAATGCGACGGTTATGGTCGTGGAAAACGCAGAGCGGTTCGGGCTCACGCAGCTCCATCAGCTGAGGGGAAGGATAGGCAGGGGAGGGCATGATTCGTTCTGCATTCTGATATCGAGCTTCAGGAGGTCGGAGGACGCGGAGAAGAGGCTCTCGATAATGGAGGAGACCACGGACGGCTTCAGGATAGCCGAAGCCGATCTTGCGATCAGAGGGCCGGGCGACTTCCTCGGGACCAAGCAGTCGGGACTCCCGCAATTCAGGTTCGCCGACCTTATCAGAGATGCGAGGATTCTGACCGAGGCCAGGGAAGACGCTTTCCATATTGTAAAGGAAGACCCAGGGCTTGAGCGCTTTCCGGGGCTGATGAGCGAGGTTATGAAAAGGTATGGACGGGTGTTCGAGCTTGGAGGGATATCCTGACAGTAATTGCTGCGCTGTCTTTACCCTGACGCTTAACCTTCAAGGAGGAGGGATTCCGGGTCCTCGATAAGCTCTTTGACCCTGACCAGGAAGAGCACGGCTTCGCGTCCGTCCACGATCCTGTGGTCGTAGCTGAGCGCGACGTACATCATCGGCCTTATGGCTACGGAGCCGTTTGCCACGACGGCTCTGTCTTCGATCTTGTGAAGCCCGAGGATACCCGACTGCGGCGGGTTAAGTATCGGGGTGCTCATGAGCGAGCCGAACACGCCGCCGTTCGTGATCGTAAAGGTGCCGCCCATTATCTCTTCGAGAGAGAGCGTATTGTCCTCAGCTCTCTGTGCGAAGTCCTTGATCGCCTTCTCGATCGCGGCGAACGACATGCTGTCGGCATTCCTCAGCACCGGGACTACGAGCCCTTCTGTCGCTCCTATCGCCACGCCTATATCGTAATAATGCTTGATTATCATGTCGTCGCCGTCTATCTCTGCATTTATCTGCGGGAATTCCTTGAGCGCCCCTATTGCGGCTTTGACGAAGAACGAATTCAATCCGAGCCCGACCCCGAATTTCTCCTTGAAGGATTCTTTCCTCCGCCTGCGGAGCTCCATGACGGCGCCCATGTCGATCTCGTTGAACGTGGTGAGCATGGCTGTAGACTGTGTGGCTTCCAGCATCCGCCGGGCGATGGTCCGTCTCCTCCTGGACATCTTGATGCGCTCCTCGCGCGAGTCCCTGGAGATGCGGAGAACCGTAGCCTCCTTCGCCTCGAGGAGCGCCGGGGCTTTGCCCCTCACCGGCTCGACCTCGGGTATCTCTGCCCGTGCTGCTTCTTCAGCCTCTTTTCCGACGTAAGCTTCGACGTCTTCCTTGGTTATGCGGCCGCTCGGCCCCGTGCCCTCAACCTTGCCGAGATCTATCTGCTTTTCTTCAGCGATCCTTTTCGCAACCGGGGTCGCTCTTTCGGCTTCGGCGGCCTCTGGTGTCTTCCTGATTTCTTCTTTAGCTTCAGCGGCGGGCTTGGGGGCTTCCTTCGGCCCCGGCGCCGCCCCGGCTTTCCCTTCCTCGATGATACCGAGCACCTCACCGACCTCGACGTCTTCCCCGTTCTTCTTGACTATGCTCCTCAGTATGCCTTCCTTCTCCGCCGCGACCTCGAAGTTAGCTTTCTCGGTTTCGAGCTCGACGAGCGCCTCCCCTATCTTCACGGGGTCCCCTTCTGACTTGAACCATCTAACGACGGTCGCTTCTACAACGGATTCTCCCAGTTCGGGTACGGTGATGTTTATGGACATATTATTTCTCCGGTATTTAGACGTTTTTTACCCAAGTAATTCCCAGTTCGTCGATGTTGGGAAGCTGCTTCCCGATCATGAACGCCTGCCTTATCAGCGCTTCCTGGTTCACTTTATGCATCGAAGCCGTCCCTTCGGCCGGACTCGAGTTCCTGCGCCTCCCTATGAAATGCAGCGGGACGCTCCCCTTTATGAATTTTCTCAGGAACGGATATATGAACATCCATGCCCCCATGTTCTCGGGCTCTTCCTGGAGCCATACGACATCAGTGAGCTTTGGATACCTGCTCAGCACTTTCTGTAGAAGTGTCGTCGGGACCGGGTACAGCTGCTCGAGCCTGGCGATCGCGACGTCTTTCGCGTGCTGCTTTCTCAGCTCGCTCGCGATGACATCTATGTAGACCTTGCCGCTGCAGAGTATGAGCCTCTTCACGGACTTCGCCTCTTTGTCGCTCATCCCGTCGTCTATGACAGGCTGCCATGTGCCTTCGGACAGCTCCCGGAGCGATGAGAAGATGAGCGGGTTCCGCAAGAGGCTCTTGGGCGTCATCACTATCAGGGGCAGGGGGTCGATCTCGAGCACCCCGGCCTGTCTCCTCAAGAGGTGGAAATACTGTCCCGAAGATGTGCAGTTCGCGATGCGCATGTTGACCTCCGCCGCCGAATCGAGGAACCTCCCCATGCGGCCGCTCGAATGGTCGGGCCCCTGGCCCTCATATGCGTGAGGGAGAAGAAGGACGAGCGAAGGGGTCTGCCCCCACTTGGCCCTTGCCGAGACTACGTACTCGTCTATTATGGTCTGTGCGCCGTTTATGAAATCCCCGTACTGAGCTTCCCATATGACCAGCCTGTCGGGCGCCTGTATGTTGTATCCGTATTCGAACCCGATGCATGCGTTTTCGGTAAGAGGACTGTTCAGTATCTCGAAAGCCGCCTTCGACTGCGGTATGTGCTGGAGCGGCGCGTAGGTTTCCCCGGTATTGAAATCGTGCAGCACCGCGTGCCTGTGGCTGAACGTCCCGCGCTCTGCGTCCTGTCCGGTGAAGCGAATCGATGTTCCGTCGGCGAGTATAGACGCGAATGCGAGCTCTTCGGCCATGGCCCAGTCGATAGTTTTTTCGTCTATGTTGGCGAGAGCGGTTTCCCTGCGCTCTCTCCCGCGTTTGAGCTTCGGATTGATCGTGAACCCTTCAGGGAGCTTCAGAAGTGAAGCGTTCAGCTCCTTGAGCGCTTCCGCTGGTACCGATGTGATAGTCTTCTGGGCGGCCCCTGCGGGAGGTCTCTCTGACAGGGCCTCTTCGGGAATGTCCTGCGGCGTCAGGGATTCGAAGTCGCTGTGGAGTATTTCGTTGTACTTGTTTACGAGCTCGTCGGCTTCGTCTTTTCCTATTAGATTCCTCTCCGCGAGCGTTTCAGCCCAGATTTCCCTCACCGTAGGGTGGTCGTCTATGATCTTGTACATTTCGGGCTGGGTGAATGCCGGCTCGTCGGCTTCGTTGTGTCCGTGCCGCCTGTATCCTACTAAATCTATGAGGAAGTCCTTCCCGAACTTGTTCTGGTACGCGAACGCAAGGCGCGCGCATTCGATGCACGCGTCGGGGTCGTCGGCGTTCACGTGCACTATCGGTATCTCGAAGCCCTTGGCAAGGTCGCTCGCGTAGATGGTGCTGCGGCTCTCGTTCGGGAGCGCCGTATAGCCGAGCTGGTTGTTCGTGATTACGTGGATCGTCCCGCCTGTGGTGTAACCGGGGAGCCTGCACATATTTAGCGTTTCGGACACGATTCCCTGGCCCGGGAACGCGGCGTCCCCGTGCACGATTATAGGGAGCGATACTTCGGGGTCGAATTTCGGCTTTCCGCCGGCGTTGACGGACGTTCCGGCCGCCCTCGCCATTCCCTCCACGACCGGGTTCACCGATTCCAGGTGACTCGGGTTCGGTGAGAGCGTGATCTGCATTTCTATTTCTCTTCCGTTCTTTATTGCGTGGCGCGCGCCCTCGTGGTATTTCACGTCGCCCGTCCAGCCCATGTAGTCCCTGAAGTCCCGCTCCAGTATCGGGTCTTTGAACTTGATCAGCGACCCTCTGTAGCTCTTGGTCATGACGTGGTGCATGACGTTCAGGCGGCCCCTGTGAGCCATGCCCATGAATATGTGGCGTATACCCGTCTCGGCCGCTATCCCGACGATCTCGTTCAGGATTGGGACCAGCATGTCCACGCCTTCTATCGAGAAACGGAACTTCCCGGGGAATATCCTGTGGAGGAACTTTTCAAGAACCTCAACTTTTGTAAGGTTTTCGAGCAGCAGTTTTTCGTTGATCGGATCTATGGGCGGTCTGAACCTGCCTGTTTCCGCCGCTTCCCTCAGCCATCTTCTCTCTTCGAGCGAGTTAATGTGATAATAATCGTATCCGATCTTGGAGGAATATATTTTTCGCAGCTCCCCGATCGCGTCGTATGCATTGTCCGTCTTGTCCGAGATAGGTTTGCCGATCAGGCTCGAGGGGAGCTGGACGAGGTCCTCCGGGGTCAGTCCGTGTGTGGAGAGCTCGAGTGAAGGGTCACCGGGAGGAGTGGTGCCCAGAGGGTCTATGTCGGCGGCCAGATGGCCAAACGCCCTGATTGCCTGAGCGAGGTTCGCCGTCGCAACGATCTTCTCTATATCATGCTGGGTTATCTCGGAGGGTTTCTCTTCATATATCTCGGGACGCATCTTGTCGAATATCGCTCTCGTGGATGAGTCGACAGAGCCCGGGTCCCTGAGATAACGCTCATAAAGCTCAAGCACATAACCTGAGTTAGGTCCGTGAAAAATATGTGAAATATCCATTTATTCTTGCCCTTTTGAACAGATTCTTCAGTTTTTCCGGTCGGATTGGTATTAAAGTATCAATTAACGGATAGTATATTAGCACAGCTATATTTTTGTGCAATCTTAGGGCGCCTAATTATTTGTCATTACAGGGTATTTCTTTTCTATACGGGATCGGATAAGTATGAGGTGAGAAAGATGCGCGTGCCTTGCGCACCGGACGCAATTCCGGTCTCTCCGGCGGCGCCCAAGTTCTTCTGCAAAGCCTTGGTATTATCCCATGTAGGAATTAATGAATTTGTCGTACTGCTCCCTGTGTCCCTCGTGTCCGACTTTTTGTTGCGCAGGCGGGAGCTCTGCCTTATTCAGGGTCAGTGATTCGAGCGAAGGGTGCACCCCTTTGAAAATGCGTCCTATAGGTATGCGTCCCTCGTCTCTCAGCTTGAGGCACCTCTGGAACGCCATGGAGCGGTCAGCAGGGTCGTAGCCTTCCTCTTCGTCTACGTTGTAAACCCTGGCGCGCCATTCCCTGTGAGTGTCATAATAAGTCACGCACGGCGAAAGGACCTCCAGGAATGCGAACCCTTTCCTCGATTCGGTATGATCGAGCGCGGCCTCCATCAGTCTTTCGAGCTGCTCGGGATTGCCGCTGAATCCTCTGGCGATGAACGTAGCCGAAGGGAAGCTTAAGCCCAGGAGTATCGAATCCATGCCGGATTCCGGGTTGTCGTGGTACCCGATCGGGCTCGTGGGCGACGCCTGGCCTTTTGTGAGGCCGTAATTACAGTTGTTCATGACCACATACATAATGCTCGGGTTGCTCTTGAATGTATGTACGAGATGGCCCGCTCCTATGGCGTATCCGTCGCCGTCCCCCCCAGCGGCTATGACCGTGAGATCGGGGTTGGCCAGCTTCGCTCCTATGGCCGCGGGCAATACCCTCCCGTGAAGCGCATGGTACCCGTAACAGGGGAGGTTGTTTTGAATGGTTCCCGAGCACCCAATTCCGGCAAGCAGCATGAGTTTGTGGGGAGGTATGCCCATCTTGTGAAGAGATTTCTCGAGGACTCCCTGGACCGCGAAGTCGCCGCAGCCTGCGCACCATATAGGTCTCGCAGGCGTAAACGTCTTAATATGGGTTTGCATTGTCATTGAAGCTTTGCCTCCTTTTTGCCCTTCTTTATCATGCGGCCTTCTTCTCCGAGAACCCTCTTCGCGAGCTCGGCCGGCCTGAAAGGAATCCCGTCGTATTTCAATATGTTGATTATTTTCCCCGGGTCCGCGCCCTGGTGGACGAGTATATGCGCCAGCTGCGCCTGAGCGTTGAGCTCGACGACGTAGACCCTACTGCACTTGTCGATAAACGCGAGCACGTCTTCGAGCACGGGCCATACGGTCCTCGGCTGGAGGTACCTGGTCTTGACGCCTTCCCTCTCTAAATCTTCCATCGCTTCCAGTATTACGCCGAATAAAGAGCCTATCCCTATGAACCCGATCTTGGCGTCCTTGTCGCCGAAGTGACGCGCCGTCGGCAGTTCGCTCTTCGCGGCCTTGATTTTGTCCATCCGCTTGTTCATCATTTTCACGCGGTTAACAGGGTCTGTGGAGACGAGTCCCCATTCGTTGTGCTCGTTCCCGGTGACGAGGGACATGCCCCCCGGCGTGCCCGGCGCGGCGAACGCCGAAATATTGTCCTCCGTGAATTCGTATCTTTTATATACACCCGCCTTTTCGATATCCTCCGCCTCGACGCGCTTTCCCGGAACCGCGCTCACTCCGTCGAGGTTGAACGGTTCTACGGTCGCAATATTCTGCGACAGCGCCTGGTCCATAGCCAGGAAAACCGGGCACTGGTATTTATCCGCAAGGTTCGTGGCGTCGACGGTCAGGTAAAAGCAGTCGTCCGGGTGTCCCGGCGCAAGCACTATGCGTGGGAAATCCCCGTGGCCTCCGAATACCATAAGATTGAGGTCGCTCTGCTCGGGCTTTGTGGGCATGCCCGTGCTCGGCCCCGAGCGCTGGCAGTCAACGATAACGAGCGGGATCTCCCCCGACCCGCAGTGTCCCACGCCTTCCTGCATGAGCGAGAATCCGGGACCTGAAGTCGCGACCATCGCCCTCGTTCCGGTGAGAGCCGCACCTATAGCCATGTTTATGCCCGCGAGTTCGTCCTCGGTCTGTCTCGCGACCCCTCCGCAGCGGGGGAGCCACTTCTGAAGGGTCTCCAGTATCTCCGATGAAGGCGTAATGGGATAGCCGCAGAAAAACCTTCCGCCCGCAACCATAAATCCGAAGGCGACCGATTCGTTCCCCGTGATTAACATTCGCTTTTCCGGCGCAGTTTTTTTAATTCGGTATAACCCTTCTCCTTCGTGTATGCCCTTCTCGTCCGCGAGGTGAAACCCGAGACCCAACGCTTCGAGGTTGTATTCGAGTATGACCTGCCCCATCCTCTGGAAGTGCTTTATGAAAGTCTCGCGGAGCGTTTCGTCCTCGAGGCCGAGGAGTCTCCCTACGACCCCGAAAGCGATACTGTTCTTGTATAGCTCCCTCCTCATCGTGCGCATGGCGATCCTGTTAAAGGGCGCGGAATATACGATCGCCCCCTGAGGGAGAACGGAAGGAACGGGTCCGCCCGAATCGTCGTACACAACAACGCTCCTGGAATCGAGCTGCCGCGCGTTCTTTTCAACCGCTTCCTCGTCGAGCGCCACCAGCAGGTTGATGCTGCTCCCTATACAGTATCTGTCCCCGGCGAACGCCCTCATCGTCGCTGCCGCATGTCCCCCCCTAATCCTCGATAATACGTCCCTTTCCGTGTAAACGTTGAGACCGTTCGTCCGGAGCAGCTCGGCCAGCATCGTGATAACGGTGAGTGAGCCGTCTCCTCCCTGCCCGGCGACAATAACATTCACATCCTCAAGAATTGGCCGACCGTTGTTGGAGCTCATTTAGGCGCTTTTCCTCCGTTCGTGGGGTTGTAGTCCTTGTAGAGTGTCTTCGGATTGGTGTTTCCCATCTCTATCCGCTCCTGCAGCGTGGGCATGAGCGCCGGGAGCGGCTTGTTCCTCTTGATGTCGCAGAGCTTTATCAGGAGCTCCTTTGCGCGCGGCTCGGTCTCTACAGGCACTATCTCGAAAAGCCCGTCGTCGACCGCCGCCTGAAACGCGTTGTGTCCTGCCTCGGTCCTCACGGCAACGAACGTCCAACCGTCGAGGCCTATTCCCCCGACCCCGATATCTGCGTGCTCGGCCGAGTAATCGAGGCAGTAGAGGCACGCGGGCCTCGCGAACTGGTGAAAGTCCTTAAGCTTCATTATGATTTCGCGGCCGTCCCTGAGGTTGATTATCACCTTTCCCTTTACGTTCACGTTCACAATGTCCTTAGGCTCGACGCCCAGGGTTTCTGCTATGAATTTTATGTGTTCGTGAGTGAAGCTTTCCGAGCAGAAGAGACCGATAACAAGTGTCACGTTCTTCTGATACCATTTCGCCACTTCGAGACGTATGCTGCTGTACTGCTGCTGCCTGATTCCGTCGACCTGGCATGGAACGCCCACTACTGCGATCGGGCGTATATCCTTTCTCATTGCCTCCGTAAGTGCGACCGTATTTGGCGAATAGGTATAACGCGAGCCGCTGCAGGCGGCGATCTCTTCCGGCGTGGTCGCGAGCTTTTGTACGCCGACCTGAGGGTTCTCGGGCAGTACGTCCCCGAGCACTACTCCTTTAATGGTCCCTTTATTGAGCGCGTGTACGAGGAGAGCGCTCGTCACGCCTCCGTCCTGTCCGCGCTTCAGGAACTCCTGGTCTTTCGCCCTCGCTATAACTGCGTAATTGTAAGGCCCGAAGCCTTCATCGATTATCGGTTTCTTAAATCCCAGGAGCGCATTGAGGTCTTTGTCGAGTGGACGGAGCACGGGACAGACGTCCGCGCAAAGCTCGCAGAATACACAGGCGTCGTTTCTCGTATCAACCGGGTGCTCGTCTTTGTAGTCGAAGACGTCAGTCGGACAGATGGTCACGCATGCCGCACACCCGACGCATTTGCCGGTGTCCACTATCTCGCGCATTAAGAAATCGACCGCTTTGAAGCCTCCGCGGTTGATTTCCGATCTCCAGGCGTATGCCCATTCATAGGGGTCAACACCCTCTTCCAGCATATGGTGGTATCTCTCCTGAACGGCGCGTACAAGCTTCTCGTCCCGGGTTAATTCTTCATTGCTCATAATCGATACTCCCTTTTAGATTATTTAGCAGAAGTATGCTTTCAGGCTTCTTATAATTTTACACACGACCGAGGGGTCCTATCACCTTTTTCCGTGCTCATAAGCTGTTGCAAGGCAGCTTTAATATACAAAAAGTGACGGATATTGTTAAATGATTCCTGTCACTTTACCCTAGCTTAATATATTATATCAGTTTATTAGCATAGTTAGTATATTTAGTCAACGTGGAAAATTCTATCGCATTGAAGCGAACCGGGATTCCTGTTTTTCGCGGCTTCTCGGCGAATTGTTTGGAATAGAATTGCATGGCGGTTATTCTATTCCCTGAAATCGGCCCCGGCGGTTTAATACCCTGTGACCCCGGGACTCTGCTTATATGGTATATGTACACAACATCACGAAGCGTTACGGCAACCTCGTCGCGGTAGAAAATTTGTCTTTCAGGCTCGATAGAGGGGACGTCCTCGGTTTTCTCGGCCCGAACGGGGCGGGAAAAACGACAACGATGCGCATTATCACGGGTTATATGCCCCCGACGAAGGGCACGGTACACGTTGAAGGCGTGGATATATTCGATGACCCGCTCCAGGCTAAAAAACTGATCGGCTATCTTCCTGAGAACCCTCCTCTCTACGTCGATATGACTGTAGCCGAATACCTCGATTTCGTGGCCGACATCAAGCAGGTGAAAAGGCGAGAGAAAAAGAGCCGGATATTCTATGTGCTGGAGAAGTGCGGTCTCTCCGACGTGAGGAAGCGCATCATAGGCCACCTTTCCAAAGGGTACAGGCAGCGCGTGGGGATAGCGCAGGCGCTCGTGAACAACCCTTCTGTCCTTATCCTGGACGAGCCGACGATCGGACTCGACCCGCTTCAGATTATAGAGATTAGGGACCTTATAAAGAGCCTCTCGGGCGAGCGGACTGTGATATTGAGCACCCACATACTGCCCGAGGTTACGATGATCTGCAGCAAGGTCGTGATTATCAATGAAGGGAAGATGGTGCTCGAGGAATCCCTTAACAACCTCTCCGAGAGTCTGAGGCACTCGAGGGACCTCTTGCTGAGAGTAAGACAGAACGGGGACTGGGTCAAAGAAAAGATTATGTCTATAAACGGCGTGTCGGGAGTGAGGTCGGGGTCCTCGGGCGAATTCGTCGTCACGCCTTCCGACGGCATGGAGATAAGAGAGGATCTCGTAAGGCTTGTCGTGGACAACGATCTCGGACTCCTCGAATTGAGGCCGGTGGTCAACACGCTGGAAGAGATATTCATGAAGGTAATTTCCTCTGAAGGCAACTAGATGAAGTCGCTTTATACGATCGTAAAAAGGGAATTGAGGTCTTACTTCGCCTCTCCGCTCGCATACATAATCCTGGTCGTCTTTCAGGTGATCTCGGCGAGGTTCTTTTTCCTGTACCTCCAGGGGTTCCTCCAGTTCCAGTTCGATCCCAGCTACCAGCTTCAGACAGGCGACCTCAACCTCAACAACCTGGTCGTGCTCCCTTATTTCGGGACAATAAGCATCGTCCTCCTCCTGATCGTGCCGCTCATAACCATGAGGCTCATCGCGGACGAGAAAAAGAACTACACGGCGGAGCTGCTTTTCACGTCTCCCCTTAATATACGCACCATAGTGTTCGGCAAATTCGCAGCCTCCCTCATTCTTCTTATCATCATGCTCCTCCTGTCATCAATCAATATCTTCGTGCTTATGGTGCACGGGAACCCCGATTTCGGAGCCGTAATTTCCGGGTACGTCGGCTTGCTCCTGCTGGGCGCCTCGTTCCTGTCGGTCGGGATATTCGCTTCGTCTCTCACCGAGAACCAGCTTATAGCGGCCGTAATAAGCTTCGGCGTCCTGCTCGTCCTCTGGCTCGTGGGCGCCCTTTCCGACGCCGAGAGCTCCGTGCTCGGCTACATTTCCGTGATCAACCATTACGAAGATTTCAGCAAGGGCTTGATAGAGCTCAAAGACGTCGTCTATTACCTTTCGCTCATTTTCCTGGGGCTCTTTCTTACCTACACTTCGCTCGATTCGGAGAGGTGGAGATGAAGCGGAGGAGGCTTATTTACGGCACGAACGCTTTGATCTCCGTATTGAGCGTCTGCGGGATACTCATCATCCTCAACTACATCGTTTTCAGGTCCGATATCAGGATTGACATGACCGAAGGGAAGCTCTTCACCGTTTCCGACCATACTGTCGGAGTGATCGGGAACATTGACGGCAACGTGGAGATGCTTGCGTTCTTCAAGGACGTGGGGATGGACAGGAGCGAGTTCCAGGACCTCATCAAGGAATATACGCGGAGGTCGGGAAAGATAAAAGTCAGATTTATCAATCCGGACAAGGAGCCGGGCATCGCGAAAAAGTACGATATCAAGGAGTACGGTACGATCGTCCTCATCGACGGGGAACAGACGATCAAGCTGAGGCTCGCTGACCATATCTCGGGCGGTATCCTGAAGAATGCGGAAGAGGAGATAACGAACGCCCTATTCAAGCTTAACCGCGTTGTGCACAAGACCGTCTATTTCCTCACGGGGCACGGGGAGCGCGATATAAACGACGAGCTCGAGCCTGAAGGGCTCGGCGTGCTGAAGGCCGCTCTCAGAGACGAAGGCTATGACGTCGAGGAATTTCTCTTGCTGCGAGGCGACCCTCTGCCCGGGAAAGACAGCGTCCTTATCGTGTCCGCTCCTAAGCAGGCGCTCTCCTTAAAGGAAATAACCGATATAAAGACCTATCTCGACAAGGGCGGGAAGGCGGTATTCCTGATAGAGCCGAGGTCCGGTAGCGAGCTAGTTTCAATTTTAAAGAGCTATGGTCTTGTCATAGCCGATGATATCATAATCGATCCAAGCTCCAAGCTGGAAGGGGGAGGAGACATAGCGCCCATAGTGGCCGAATACGCGCACCACGATATTACAGAGGGCTTCAGGTTCGCGACGATATTCCCCTATTCGAGGAGTGTAGGCGTGGTCGAGCAGGACGGCATAGATTCGGCGGTGATCGCGAATACGGGAGAGTACAGCTGGTCGGAATCCAATTTCGAGCTCTTCGACCAGGGTGTCGCGCAGCAGGAGGAGGGGGATAAAAAAGGCCCGCTCGGCGTCGCTGCGGTTATCGAAAACGGGGATAAATCGAGAATAGCGGTCTTCGGGAGCGTGGATTTCGTTTCGAATATTTTTATCGATTTCTCAGGCAACAGGGATCTGTTCCTGAATACCGTCAACTGGGTGGCGGGGGACGAAAACCTCATTTCCATACGGCCGAGAGCCGCTAAAGAGGGGAAGTTAACGATAACGAAGAAGCAGACTAATATAATATTCTTCTTTACGGTGGTATTGATACCCGCTCTTATATTCTTCTCCGGCATAGGCATCTGGTGGAAAAGAAGAAGGTTGTGACATACGTCGGCAGGGAGCGTCTCGGCTCTCGATTTGCAAGTCCGCGGTAAACGTTCGGTCGAGCCTGTAAATTGAACAGTTATTTAAAAAGATTCTCCGGTACACTAATCGCATTCGTCATTTTCGCGGTCCTTCTTGCGTCCGTACTCCTGTTCGACAAGGAAAAGAAATCGGAGGAAAATCTGGAAAAGGTCTTCCCCGGCTTAAAAACGGAGGAAATAACGTCGATCGCCTTCAAGTCGGCGGGCTCCGAATTCACACTCGAGAGATCGGGCGCGGACTGGATCGTAGCGAGCGGGTCGAACGAGTACAAAGCCGATAATGGCGCTATAGAAGATCTCATCCAGGACCTGAGTGAAATGGAGGTCGTGAAGCTGGTCTCGAAGGAAACTGACAAACTCGAGGAGTACGGGATAGTCGAATCCGAGACTGAGTTTTCGTTTCATGCGAAGGGTGCCGAGTTCCCCGTCATTATCGGGGATAAAAGTCCCGTCGGCTCGGGGATATATATTTACGACCTGGGAGAGGGGAGGGTGCTCATCGTGAACGACCAGTACCTTTGGGGGTTCCTCAACAAGACGCCGGGCGACTTCAGGGAAAGGAAGCTGCTCGGCATTAATAAAGAAGGTATAACGCGGATTTCCGTCAAGGTCGGTGATTTTTCAGCCGAGCTGGCCCAAAAAGACGGGAAGTGGTTCGTGACGGTCAAAGGGGACGATCGCATAGCGGATCAGAAAAAAGTCGGGGATATCCTCGACTCATTCTCCGGGCTCAAGGCCGAGGGGTTCGAGGACGACGAGCCGGAAGATCCCGAGAAATACGGTCTGGTGCAGCCGACTGCCGAGATCGTGTTTTACGGAGAAGGGCCGGAAGAGGGTGTCGTATTCGGGAAAAGAAAAGACGAAGCGAGCTACTTCGTCAGAGTCAGCGGCGCCGCCCCGGTTTATTCGGTTTCAAAAAATTACTTCAAGATACTCCCCAAGAACGGCGAAGACCTCATCAGCAGGTGAGCTGTTTCATTCGGCCCGACGGTACGTGCCGGATTCGGACCGCTTCTTGAAACAATCTTACAAATATCATTTGTCCTTTTCCTTGACGTTCAGCCTTAGACCGAGCTCCAGGAGCTGTCCCGGCTCGACTGGGGACGGGGCCTCCGTAAGGGGGCAGACCCCTTTCTGTGTTTTTGGGAATGCGATGACGTCCCTTATTGAGCCTGCTCCGGCGATGAGCATGACTATCCTGTCTAATCCCAGGGCGATCCCGCCGTGGGGCGGGGCGCCGAATTCGAGCGCGTCGAGCAGGAACCCGAATTTCTCCCTCGCCTGCTCCGTGGTGAGGCCGATCGTGCGGAACAGCTTTTCCTGTATGTCCTTCTGGAAGATCCTGATGCTGCCGCCGCCTATCTCGACGCCGTTCAGCACGACGTCGTACGCCCTCGACCTTACCTCCCCTTTCTCCGAATCGAGCAGGTGAAGGTCTTCCTCCTTCGGAGACGTGAACGGATGGTGCATGGCGACGTAGCGCTTCTCCGTGTGGTCGTAATCGAGGAGCGGGAAGTCCTCGACCCAGAGGAAATCGAACCTCCCGTGGTCTATCATTCCCAGCCTCTCGCCCAGCTCCAGCCTCAGGTGGGACAACACCATGTTCACTATGTACGGCGTGTCGGCCGCGAAAAATACGATATCTCCGTCCCGGAGAGCGAGCTTCTTCCGTAAATCATCCTTTTCCTTGTCGCTCATGAATTTGATGATCGGGGACTGCCATTCCTCTCCCGAAACGCGTATCCATGCGAGACCCTTGGCGCCGAGCGATTTCGCAGTCTCACCTAAGTCGTCTATCTCCTTCCTCGAAAGCTCGCCGGCTTTTCCCGGCAGGTTAAGGGCCTTGACTATACCGCCCTTTTTTATGGCCCCGCTGAACACCTGGAACCCGGATTCCCTGAATATATCGGTCAGGTCTTCGAGTTCGAGACCGAATCTCGTATCCGGCTTGTCGGAGCCGTACCTCCGCATCGCTTCCTCGTGCTTCATCCTTTTAAAAGGCACCGGTATGTCTATCCCTTTTGCTTCTCTGAATATCGCGCTGAGTATGCCCTCGACGACCGCCATGATGTCGTTCTCGTCTGCGTACGACATTTCGAGGTCTATCTGTGTGAACTCCGGCTGACGGTCGGCTCTCAGGTCTTCGTCCCTGAAACAGCGCACTATCTGGTAATACCTGTCGAGCCCTGAGATCATGAGGGTCTGCTTGAGGAGCTGCGGGGACTGCGGAAGGGCATAGAATTCCCCGGGGTTGAGCCTGCTCGGTACGAGGAAGTCCCTCGCTCCCTCGGGCGTCGATCTCGTCAAATAAGGCGTCTCCACCTCTATGAACCCCTGCCCGTTCAGGTAATTCCTCGTAGCCGAGACCGCTTTGTGCCGCGTGACTATATTATCCTTCATATGCGGGCGTCTCAGGTCGAGATACCTGTGCTTCAACCTCAGCAGCTCGTCCACCCTGATGTCGTTTTCAATGAGGAAAGGGAGCGGCTTAGACGTATTGAGTATCCTGAGCCCGTCCGCTAATACCTCTATCTCGCCTGTGGGCAGGTTCGGGTTTACGGTCTCCTTCGAGCGGTTCTTCACCTTTCCCGTGACTGCGATCACCCATTCGTCCCGGAGAGCCGAGGCCTTTTCGTGGATTTCCCTGTTCGTCTGCGGGTTGAATACGATCTGTACTATTCCTTCCCTGTCCCTGAGATCGACGAATATGACACCCCCGTGGTCCCTGTTCGACTGCACCCAGCCCATGAGCACGACGCTCCGACCTACGTCTTGCGACCTCAATGTCCCGCAGTAATCCGTCCTCTTCCAGTCTCCCATATGTTCGAGCATGAGAACTACTCCTTTTGAGACTAATCTTACTTAAAACCCACAAATCTTAACCTTTGCCAGAGATTTGGCAAGACGGTCGGCACGCACCTGACACTCCGGACGCGGAAGCCGTATATTATTTCGCTGGCATAGAATTGCATTAGTGTATACAATTGTCGGATACAATTTATTGCGTTCTTCAACATGAACATTTTCCCGGGAGGGCGCAGGTCCGGGCTTTAAGCGGCGCGATTCCGGGTCCCTTAAAATGAATTCTCGCGTGCACGAGATGTCTGCGTCGGTTTTTCTCAGAAACAACTACTTAATATTATTGATATTTTTTCTCGGCCTTGGCCTCAGGCTTTATGATCTGGGGGGGGAGAGCATATGGTTCGACGAGGCGGTTTCGGTCGCGGCATCGAAGCTCGGGTTCCTCGACCAGATCAGCTGGAACCTGACCTCGAGTGACAACAATCCGCCCCTGTACTACGCGTTTCTCCGCGTCTGGGTTCTACTGTTCGGCGACTCCGAATTTGCAGTCAGGATCCCCTCGGCTATTTTCGGGTCGCTCAGCATACTGCTTATCTATGCTGTCAGCTCCCGGCTGTTTAACGGAAAGGCCGCCTTGCTCGCGGCGCTGATTCTGGCTCTCTCGGTATTTCACATCAAGTTCTCCCAGGAAGCGCGGGCGTACAGCCTCTCCGCGCTTCTCGCGCTGCTTTCGTATTATTTTTTCCTGCAATGCTCGGACCGCGGAAAGCGCTCGGATACAACTGGATATGTCGTGTCGAGCGTGCTTTTGATGTACACACACTACTACGGCATCTTCATCATACTTTCTCAAAACATATACTGTGGGTTGCGGTATATAACGCGAAGCAAATCAGGAGCGCCCGAGTTTGGGAAATGGATCATGCTCCAGGCGATCCTTGGAATCCTGTATCTTCCGGGACTATATATTCTTTATCGCCATTCGACCGGCATGGAGAAGGGGTTTTGGCTCTCCGCTCCGACTCTGAAAGTTTTGTACGACTGTTTCGTGCTGTATTCGGGATCGGCGTATCTCCTGATATTGCTGACCTCGCTATCCCTCCTGGCCGTGGTGAACTTGAGGGGCGGCGCTATCTCCCGGAGTTATGTCGGAGGGGCCCTTAACCCCTCCGCCGGGAGCCGGGCCGAATGGAACGCGCCTTACGCCGGGAGCGTCGTTCTCCTCGCTCTCTGGCTATCCATTCCGGTAGGCGTGCCGTTCCTGTTATCTCTCGTTACGACGCCCATTTTTTTCTACAGATACACGATCGCGGGGTCTCTCGCATTCTACATGCTCGCTGCGGTAGGGACGGCAGGAACGGGCAGCCGGATATTCGTCCTTCTGGTTGCGGGGCTGATCCTGATTTTTTCTTCCGTAAGTATTTTCGGATATTATGAAGGTGTGGACAAGCCCGACTGGAGGTCGGGCATCGGCTACATCGAAACCGGGGCACGGGCGGGTGACGTAATAGTTTTATTTCCCGTGTACGAGACGGAAGCGGCCGGCTATTACGCAGGGCGGGACGATCTGACGATCATGCCCCTCACGGATGAATTTTACTCTGCAGCCTATGCGGGGGATAAAGACTTCTGGCTCGTGCTGTGCGACCGCTGGAAGGACGACGTGGGCAACAATAAGGGGACTATAGAAAAAAGTATCGCCAAGGGATACCGCGTGCTGGATACGGAAGAATTCCCGTACCTTTACATATACCGTCTCGAGCCGAAAAAGAAGGAATAGGCGGGCGAATACTTTTAATTCGGAGGGGCTATCGGTAAATGGCGAACGAAATCAAGTTCAGGTCGGGCTTCATAACGGTGATCGGGAGGCCCAACGTCGGCAAGTCGACCCTGATCAACGCGGTCACGGGCATGAAGATAGCGGCCGTGTCGGACAAGCCCAACACGACCAGAAACAGGATAGTGGGCATTAAGACTCTCCCCGAAGCGCAGCTCATTTTTATAGATACCCCCGGAATACATAAAGCGAGGGGAAAGCTCGGCAAGGCAATGGTACATACGGCGATGTCGGCGATCGAAGAGGCCGACGTGATTCTGATGATGATCGAGGTAAAAGACCCGTTCGGAAAGGGCGACAGCTTCATCATAGAGAATCTCCCGAAGCCCGCCATTTTGATAATAAACAAGATAGATACTGTAAAAAAGGGCGACATACTCCGGGTCATTGACGAATCGAGGAGATTTGAAGGCAGGTTCCTGGAGGTCATACCCCTCTCGGCTAAAAACGCGGACGGTATCGGCGACCTCGTGGACACGATCGTCAAATACCTGCCGGAAGGGCCTAAATATTTCCCGGAAGATATGTTTACGGACCAGCCCGAAAGGTTTCTTGCAGCCGAGCTCATAAGGGAGAAGATATTCCATTTGACGAGAGAGGAGATACCCTATAAGACAGCCGTCGTGATCGAGGAATTCAAGGACGTCCCAGAGAAGGGGCTTGTGATGATCTCTGCCGTGATATACGTCGAGAGGATGAACCACAAGGGGATCATCATAGGCAAGAAGGGGGAGATGCTGAAGACTATAGGGAGCCTTGCGCGCGAGGATATAGAAAGAGTGCTCGGGGCGAAGGTGTTCCTCGAGCTCTGGGTGAAGGTGAGCGAGAGGTGGACGGAAAGGGAGAACCTCATAAAGGATTACGGGTACGGCATCTGATTCATGACGAAAGGATCTATTCCCGCGTTTCTAAGAGACAATTACCTGTTAATACTGATCTTCATCCTGGGCGCATTGCTGAGGTTTTACGGCCTCGACAGGGAGGGCATCTGGTATGACGAGGCCGTCTCGGTCGCCGTCTCCAAGCTATCATTCAAGGATATTATTAGATGGGTATTCGATAATAAGGCCGAGACTAACCCGCCTTTCTATTACATGGTCCTGAGCGTATGGGTGCCCGTATTCGGCGACTCCGAAGCCGTCTTGAGGGTTCCCTCCGTTATTTTCGGCTCATTATCCGTAATCGCGATATATGCGGTCGGCAGGCAACTCTTCGATAAGAAGACCGCGCTCATTGCGGCCCTGATACTCGCCCTCTCCGCCTTCCACCTGAGGTACGCCCAGGAGGCGAGGGGCTATACCCTCATGGTGTGCCTCATTCTGGTCTCTTATTATTCGTTCCTCCGGCTCACGATCGGGAAGAGCAAGCTGTACGCCGCAGTTTACGTAGTCTCGACGGCTCTGCTCGTCTACACGCATTATTACGGGACGATGATAATCCTGGCCCAGAACATCTTTTGTTTCACGCTTCTTCTGAGGAAAAGGAAAATCGGCGAGATCGGACTCGGCGGATGGATCAAGCTGCAGGCTATGACCGGTCTGGTTCTGCTGCCTGGCCTGGTGTTTCTCGCGGTAATCGCGCTCAAGATACAAAAGGGGTTCTGGGTTCCCGAGCCCTCCTCGGAGGCCATCTGGCAATTTTTGATAATATACGCCGGTTCGGTCTATCTTCTGGTTTTATTTCTGGCGTTTTCTGTTTACGCGGCTGCCGGTCTCAGGAAAGGCAACCCCGCGCAAGTTAAGAAACCGGGAAAGACATCGGCGGAACCCGCTCGGGCCGCCGGGTTATCGGAAGGAGAAAAGCTCTACATGCTCCTTGTGTGGATGGCGGTACCGGTACTCGTTCCGTACCTTATCTCGCTCGTCTCATCACCGATTCTGATATTCCGCTATACGATCGGCGCCTCGCTCGCCCTTTATCTGCTCGCGTCGAATGGGATCGGAAAAATGCAGAACAGGTGGCTTATAACGGCTGCCGCGGGACTGATATTGATTTTTTCATTCGCCAACGTAAATACATATTTTAGTACCGTAAGAAAGCATCAGTGGAGAGAGCTGATGACCTTTGTGGAATCGAACGCGGGGCCCGCTGATATTATCGTGGTATCGCCCGTCTATGAGATGGTCACGGCCGAGTACTACCATAACAGGAAAGATTTAACGATAGTCCCTCTCGGAAATAAGTTCCCCGTCTTCGAAAACCTCGGCCGGAAGAATATCTGGTTTGTATTTCATGAACATCCGGAGAGCCGGGCAAATTCCAGGGCCGGGCTCGGCGCAGAATATGATATAACCGAATTCCAATACAACAGGCTCGACCTGTTTAAGCTGAGCAAGAAAAAAAATGATTAGATCGAAACGGCGGCGGAGCTGTCTACGGCTCTCTCATACTCCTCTAAAGACGGGCTTCCTCCTCTCGGCGAAAGACCTCTGCCCTTCCTTGTAGTCCTCGCTCTCCTGCACGGCAAGGGTCATTTTTTTTAACAGCTCTTCGTCGGCGCCGTTTATGACCTGGCTCCTCTGCCATATGTTCGTCATTTCCTTGAGTGCTTTGAGGGAAAGAGGGGCGTTTTCGGTTATCTCCCCGGCTATGTCATACGTGAATTTTTCGAGCTCGGAGGCGGGCACGGTGAAATTGACGAGCCCTATTCTCTCGGCTCTTTCGGAATCGATAGGCCTTCCTGTAAGGAAGAGCTCTTTGGTGTATCCGGGGCCTATCAGGTTCAGGAACCTGCGCACGCCCCTGTATGAATATATGACTCCCAGCTTTGCGGGCGGCATTCCGAAAAGGCAGTCCTTGACCGCGATCCTTATGTCGCATGTGGCGGCTATCTCGAGCCCGGCCCCGAATGCGTGCCCGTTCATCATCGCGATTACCGGGTAGGGGAAATTCTCGATTGATTTAACCGCCTTAGGCAGGGGATTATCCCCCGAATGGTTCTTTACCATGTCGTCTTTGCCGATCGAGCTGATGTCGTAGCCCGAAGAAAATGCCTTGTCTCCGGCCCCTCTCAGGACGACGCACCTCGTTCTGTCTTCGTCCTTGAGCCTCCCGAGCGCGGACTCGAGGCCGAGGAGCATCCCGGGTGTAAGGAGATTCCTCTTTTCGGGCCTGTTGAAAATTATGCTGCAGACAGCACCCTTTTCCTCAACAATCAGCTCATTCTTATCGGGCATGAGGGCCTCCTGACCCGGCATCCGTGATCAACATTCTAGTATCGACACTGGGGATGCTTTGTCAAATTGCGGGGTCGCGCGCCGGAGGCGGGCTTCCGCAATTTGAAAAATTTGGTTATCATTAGTAACTTATTAATACCGGGGAGTGTAAAAATGCCATTATTCGAGTATGAGTGTGACAAGTGTATAGACAGGTACAACAGGGATATAGACAGTCTTGTCGCAAAGCTCAATAAAACGAACGCCGCAAGGATTAAAAAGGAAAATCCCGGCTTTCTCTATATCGAGGTTGCGGACGACGGGAAGGACGAACATCTCTTCTCGCTCGGCCAGAGGAGCGGCCTCAGGAGCGTAAGGAGGTTCCGCTACAAGCTGAATAATAACAAAATACTCGAGCTCGAGCTCAAGAATTTCAGGTTCAGCTCGCTCGTATACGAAAAAGAAGAGGAAAAGGACCTCACCTGCCCGCTCTGCGGAGAGAAAGGCGTCAGGAGGGTGTTCTCGACCTTCAAGGCCATATTCGACGACAAGAGCAAGAGGGCTCCCGGCCCCGGCGACGAGCTCAGGTGGCATCTCGAGTACAAGCAGCAGAAAGACGAGGAGATAAGGAACGACTGGGTCGGCTACGACCACTTGAACCAGTATTTCAACAGATAACAAAAACCCAGGGAGAGAGAATTAATGCCGCTTTACGAATATGAATGCGTTGTGTGCAGAAAGAACGTGGAAGACTCTCTAAACGCCCTCAGAAAGGGTGTCACTAAAAAGACAGTATCCGATCTGGTGAAGAAGCACGACAATATCAACCATATCGGCGTACTGGACCTCGAGAATGAAGAGGTTCTGGCCGAGTATGGTAAGCGCGACAGGGAAGCCGCTGATTTGAATTTTTATCTCAACGACGGGACTACGCTCGTGCTCATGAACCTGAAAAAGAATTACCGCTTCTCCGAGCTCGTTTACGAGCCGGAGGATGAGAAAAAAATCAAATGCCCCCTTTGCGGGAACAGGAAGGTCGAGAAAGTGGTGTCGAGCTTCGCTTTTACGAGCGATCTTTCGACGGACATGCCCAAACCCGACCTCGGCAACCTCCCTCCCTCTGTCAGAAACAGGACATTCCTCGGCGAGTATATAGAGGAAAAAGACAGGCCCAAGAAAAACCGCTGACGGGCGAAGAACCCCGTGTCACATATCCTGACACGGCGCAGCCTTCCGGGCACTCTGGGGGGCCGTGAATCTTAATATGCCGTTAACATTCTTTAATACATTGATTTTTTCTCTCAGACCGTATATATAAAATATCGGTTCATATATAAATGTTTCCGTGAGTGTGCCTGAGAACGGCTGATTTTGATGAATTACGATTGTATATTGAATCACGGTTATAATTATTGTATTAATAGTTTGTAGCGGTAAACCCAAGATATAATTTTCGAGGATCGGAGGCTTCCATGAATTTTCTGAAAGTACAAGTTCTGTATGACGCTTTGTCCCGTAAACACCGCAGTCTCTTGTATTCGTTATTGCTCGTATCCTGTTTTGCGGTCGCCGGGTGCGACGATAAAGGCAACGTATTTTCGGACGACCTGATCGACGACGACCCGCCCGGGGCCGTGTCGAGCCCGACCGTGACTTTTTCCGAGAACGCTCCTCTGGCGGCTGTGCTCAGGCTTACGACCGACGAGCCGACCGAGGTATCGGTCGAGGTCACGAGCAACGCCGTCGAGGCTAATTCAGCGACGTCCGGCACGCGCGATTTTACCGTCCCCGGCAGCGGTCTCGCGACCGAGCACGCGATAACACTTCTTGGATTCCGGCCTGACGAGTCCTATACCGTACGCGTGATGCTGGAGGACGAGGCGGGCAACGAGGCCGTGCTCAACGACATCGGCGTTACCACGGCGCCGTTGCCAGCGGGGTTCCCGCCTATACACATTGAAACGAGCATACCTGAGCTCATGGAGCCGGGGGTCACACTTTTCCCGGTAAGGGCGTCCGGCGCAAACCTGGCGTTCGGCGGCGTTTTCGTCGCGGTTGACGAAACAGGCGAAGTAGTCTGGTACAGGAGGTTTCAGAATATAGGCTACGGCGACATCAGGCGCATTTCCAACGGCAATTTCCTCTTCATCAGGGACGATAGCGTAATTACCGAAATGAACGTGCTGGGGGACATAGTGCGAGAGTGGCATACCACGCTCAACACGAACCCTAGTCCGGGCAGCATACCGGTCAATATTCCGGTATTTCACCACGAGGTCTTCGAGATGGATAACGGCAACTTCCTCGTGCTGAACGTCGAATTGAGGGCGTTCGAAAATTATCCGACGAGCGATTCTGACCCTGAGGCGCCGCTCGCGACCGCAGTCGTTGCGGGTGACGAGGTAGTCGAGTTCTCGCCGACTGACGGTACTATAGTTAACCGGTGGTCCCTGCTCGACCTCCTAGACCCCTTCAGGATCGGATACGATTCATTGGGGGGCTTCTGGAACGGCACCTTCCCCGAGATAGAGGGAGGCACCAGGGACTGGGCTCATGCGAACGCCGTCATTCACGACCCGGCGGACGATTCCGTAATTGTCTCTCTCCGCCATCAGGACGCGATAGTAAAGTTCAGCAGGCAGACGGGGCAGATTATCTGGATACTCGGGACGCACGACAATTGGGACCCGGTTGAGTTCGGGAGCTTCCTGCTCGACCCTGTTGGCGATCCGTTCCTCTTCGAGTACCATCCGCACGCCCCCGAGGTTACGGAAGACGGCACTATAGTGCTTTACGACAACGGCAACTACAAAGCGACGCCTTTTGCCCCGAAATTACTGGCTCCCGATAATTTCAGCCGCGCTGTCGAGTACTCGATAGACGAAGATACTATGCAGGTCACACAGGTTTGGGAATTCGGGGAGTTTGACGATCCGGTGCGATTCGCTCCGTTCATAGGTGATGCCGATATGCAGCCCCTCACGGGTAACGTTATCATAACGCACGGCGGGGTTACGACGGATGCCGAAGGAATACCGTCGGACAGCATTCCGACGTCAAAGACTTCTGTTTATATCATAGAAGTAACGCATACGACACCCGGACAAAAGGTATTCGAGCTTTCTATAGTCGATCCGACCCCCGAAACAGCAAACGGCTGGACTACTTACAGATCGGAAAGACTGCCGAGCCTCTATCCCTGATAGCGGGCTGACCGGTTAACTCTCCTTTCGGTATGACTCCTTGGGCTTCCCGAACCTCCTGCCGAGTTCGCGGTAAATATCCTCCGGGGTTATACCGAAATAAGAGAGCGCGATCAGCGAGTGGAACCACAGGTCGGCCGTTTCATAGATAATCTCATCCCTGTCTCCATTTTTGGCCCCGATTATCGTCTCTCCCGCCTCCTCGCCCACCTTTTTCAGTATCTTATCGAGCCCCTTTTCGAAAAGTCCGCTTACGTAAGAGCCCTCGCGCGGATTTCTCTTTCTATCCTCGATCACCCCGAACACGTCGTCGAGCGTCTTGTCCCTGTTCTCTACTCCGAACGAGGGCGGGCTCTTCTCGCTCCCGTCGGCCGAGTTGAAGAAGCAGCTCCTGCTGCCCGTGTGGCAGGCGACCCCTGTCTGCCCGACGAGCACTAGGACCGTGTCTTTATCGCAATCTACGAACATATCCTTTACTTCCTGGACGTTTCCGGATTCCTCGCCCTTCATCCATAGCTTCTTCCTCGACCTGCTCCAGAAATGCGTGCGGCCGGTCTCCATCGTCTTCCTGAGGGATTCCTTATTTGCGTAAGCGGACATGAGCACCTGACCGTTCTCCGCGTCTTGAACTATTACGGGCACGAGCCCGTTCTCGTCATATTTAATATCGTCCAGATCCATATAATTCCTCCGAGCAGTTAATAATAACCAATTGACGGCGGGTTTCCGAGGGCTCCTCCCCGGCGGCCGGCTTTACAACCATATTTTAATTACATATATTTATATACTCAATCGATAGCTATTTCCCGGAGGTGGTATTTCAGATGGCGAGAGTAACCATAGAAGATTGCCTTGAAAAGGTCGTGAACAGGTTCGCGCTTTCAGTTGCCGCGATGAAGAGGGCGAAGATCCTCGTAAAGGGGGCGATGCCTCTCTCCGAAGAGACCGACAACAAGGAAGTAGTGACCGCGCTCAGGGAAATTGCCGAAGATAAGGTAAAGGTCGTGTACCCGGTCGGACAGGACCAGTACTGACCCCAATAGCCGAAAACAGCTCTTCATAGAACCAGCTACAGTGCGGGAGATGCCCGCCGTCTTCCGTCCGGTCCCCCCTGCCGCTTATTGCCGTTTCCAGATTGATGGTATATGTTTTCAAACGCTCTCTTCATCCGGAGCAGGGCCAGGACGATGAGGATAGGAATCGATACCGGGGGGACATTCACTGATTTCGTATTCTGGGACGGCGGGGATATCCTCACTTATAAAGTCCCGTCCACGCCGGAAGACCCTTCTGTCGCTATAATCTCGGGACTCTGTCACGTGCTCGGGTCGGGCTTTACCGGTGCCGAAATAGTTCACGGGACAACCGTCGCCACGAACGCCCTCCTCGAGCGGAAAGGGGCGCGCATCGCGCTCGTAACGACGGAGGGTTTCGAGGACGTGATAGAGATAGGGAGACAGAACAGGGGGGAGCTCTATAACATATTCTGGGACGCTCCGCGCCCGCTCGTGGAAAAGGGGCTCAGGTTTGGACTGGGCGAGCGCACATCGTGGAGCGGAGAAGTGCTCAAAAGGCCCGAGAGGAGCGGCATTGAAAGTTTGCTCACAAAGCTCAGGAGGCTCAGACCCGAGGGCATAGCGGTTTCCTTTCTTCACTCGTACAGAAATCCCGGAAATGAAAAGAAGGCGGCGCGATACCTGAGCGCTCTCGGTGTGCCCGTCTCCCTGTCCTCACGGCTCCTCCCCGAATTCAGGGAATATGAGAGGACCTCCACCGTCGTCGCGAACGCTTACCTCCTCCCGAAGGTGAAATCCTATATGAGCGCTCTCTCGGGCAGCTTCTCGTCCCGCGGAGGCGAGGGAAAGGGTATCTCGGTCATGCAGTCGAGCGGGGGCGTCATTTCGCCCGGACAGGCCGGGGACGAGCCTGTCAGGATCCTCCTCTCGGGGCCCGCCGGAGGGGTTGTAGGGGCTTTCAACATATCGAGTCTAATCGGCTACGATAAGGTGCTGACTTACGACATGGGCGGCACTTCGACTGATGTTGCCTTATCCGACGGCGGCCCGAAATTCAGCACTGAAACCGTCATAGACGGGATACCTGTAAAAATACCAATGATAGACGTAACGACTATAGGCGCGGGCGGGGGGTCGATCGCCTATGTCGATACCGGGGGCGCTTTGAAGGTTGGGCCGCGTAGCGCCGGTGCTGACCCGGGCCCCGCGTGTTACGGGAAGGGCCGAGAGCCGGCCGTAACCGACGCCAACCTGGCCCTCGGCAGGATCGATCCCGGCCGGTTCCTCGGCGGGAGGATGAAGATAAGTCCTGAAAAATCCGGAGCCGCATTAAGCGTTCTCGCGAAAAAGATAAAACTTTCGATAACGGAGCTTTCGGAGGGGATAATAAGGGTGGCGAACGCGAACATGGAGAGGGCGCTGCGCGTGATTTCGGTGGGCAAGGGTTATGACCCCAGGGACTTCGCGCTCTTTTCATTCGGAGGGGCAGGCGGGCTCCACGCGTGCGAGCTCGCCCGTGGCATGGAAATAAGAACGGTCATATTCCCGAGAGACCCCGGCGTACTTTCGGCCCTGGGGATGCTTATGGCCGATACGTTCAAGGACTACGGCCTCACCGTGTTCCTGAGCGCGCGGGCGGCGGTTGCCGGGATCGATAAAGGTTTCCGGCAGCTCGAGGAAAAGGCGGCGGCAGATTTCCCCGGCTCGAAAATAAAATTCGAGAGGTTCCTCGATGCGCGCTACAGGAGACAGGCGCACGAGATTACGATTCCTTACGGGAAGGATTTCGCCGGGGAATTCCACCGCGCCCATAAAATGATGTACGGATACATGAAGCCGGGGAGCGAAGTCGAGGTAGTGACTCTCAGGGTAAGGGCCGTCGCGCGGAGGAGTAGCCTCAACCTCCCGCTGCTTGAGAAAAGTAAATCCTCAGTCAGGTCCGTTAAACGAAATATCGTGCTCGGGGGGAAGTATGTTCGTGTGAACGCCTTCGAGAGAGGGGATTTCTATCCGGGGTTCAAATTCCCGGGGCCGGCGCTCGTGTTCGAGGATACGTCCACGCTCCTTGTCACGCCGGGCTACGGGTGCGAGGTCGACGGATGGGGCAATATAATCGCGGAGAGCTGACGCATGTTGCAGGCGAACGTCAAATCAGTGCGCTTGATTACATAACGCGGAAAAACACGGCCGAGCATTGATTTTTAATTCTGATGTGTAAGTATAGAGAGTCCATAAAAAAAGAGGAGCGGTCTTAGCACAGTGAAAAATCCGAAGAACTTTATACTCGGGGGAGGTATTACGGGATTGGCTGCAGGCATGGTATCCGGCCTCACCGTATTTGAATCTGAATCCGTGCCGGGCGGCATATGCTCGTCTTATTATCTTGCCCCCGGAAGCGGGGACCGCCAGTTCAAAACCCCTGAAGACGGGGAAGCCTACCGCTTCGAGATCGGCGGAGGACACTGGATCTTCGGGGGCGACCCGGCCGTGCTCCATTTTATAAGATCACTAGTCCCGGTGAAATCGTATAAGAGGAAATCGTCGGTTTACTTCAGCAAGCAGGACCTTTATGTCCCGTACCCGATACAGAACCACCTGAGCGCGCTCGGCAAGGACATTGCGGCGAAAGCGATGAACGAGATAATGAACGCCCCGCACGGCGCTCCCGTAACAATGGCCGACTGGCTCGAGATGAGCTTCGGGAAGACGCTGCTCGAGCTCTTTTTCGCACCTTTCCACGAGCTATACACGGCGGGTTTGTGGACCAGGATAGCTCCCCAGGATTCCTACAAGTCCCCTGTGAACCTCTCTATCGCGCTCCAGGGCGCAATAGACAAAGCTCCTCCGCCGGTCGGATACAACGTCACTTATGTTTATCCCAGGGAGGGGCTCAATACGCTCGCCCAGAGGATGGCGAAAAAGAGCGACGTCCGTTATGAAAAGCAGGTTGCGAGAATAAACGTCAGGAAAAAAGAGGTCCTGTTTTCGGACGGCTCCGGCGCGAAATACGAAAATCTGGTTTCTACGCTCCCGCTCAACAAGGCGCTCCGGATGGCTGGATTGAAGGTGGACGAAAAGCCGGCGAGCTACACGTCCGTCCTCGTGCTGAATATAGGCGCGACGCGGGGGAAGAAGTGCCCTGATGACCACTGGCTCTACATACCTGACAGCGATTCACGCTTCCACAGGGTGGGATTTTACAGCAACGTGGACGTCTCCTTCATGCCTAAATCATCGCGGAAGGAGAACGAGCGCGTGAGCATATATGTGGAAAAAGCCTATCGGAACGGGAAAAAACCGTCGGACAAAGAAATACGGCTCTATTCGGACTCTGTCGTAAAGGAGCTCAGATCGTGGGGGTTCATCTCCAGGGCTGAGACCGTGGATCCCACCTGGATCGACGTCGCCTACACGTGGTCGATGCCGGGCTCGAAATGGAAGGAGCAGGCCCTGGGCGAGCTCGAGAAACACGGGGTCTACCAGATAGGCCGTTACGGACGCTGGGTCTTCCAGGGGATAGCCGAATCGATCAAAGACGGTTTCTTTATCGGCGGGGCGCTTGGCAATAGGCGTTAAATAGGGGTTCCCGGTCTTGAAAAAATTGGTGCTCTTGATGGACCATGCTTGAAAGATTAAAAACCAGGCTCAAATCAGCCATAAGCCGGACATTCGGCGCGTTTGGAATGCATATCGGGGCCGATGCGGTGCCCCCCGGGGCATTGCTCGTGGCAGGAAGGAATCTGCCCGTATACATCGATAAGAACCTGCATCCGTGCTTTAAGCAACATCGTGCGCCGATCCCGCACCGTGTATTTATTATAACGATCCCCAAATCGGGAACGTATCTGATAGCGAAGATACTCGCGAATCTGGGGATGGTGGATTGCGATGTCCATATTGCGATCGACCATATCCAGGACAACAGGTTCGCAGATGAAAAGGTGCTTCGTATGGAAGCGTGGAGATACTACGTTCCGATACCTTTTAAAGTATCCGCTAGGCTGATAAAGAATGGGCAATTCTCGTTCGGGCACATCCCTTATTATCTCGAAGGGGAGCAGATTCTGGGGGGTTTTAAAAAGGTCTTCACGTTCAGAGAGCTGCGGGACGTAATCATATCTTTGGTGAGGTATTACGATTCCCGCGAACAAAATTACGCCAAACCGGAAAGAATAAAGCTTTACAACGAGTTTAAACAAACTCCGATGGGAGACGAGAAATTTAAAGCCTGGTACGCAATGTGGGGTAAAGAATTTGCGGACCTGATAAGGAATATGTTTCCCTGGAAGGGGCGCGGCGACGTATTTCAGGCGAAGTTCGAAACACTGATGGGCGATGACGGAAAAGATGAGCAGTTTTCCATGCTTAGGAGCCTGGGCGGATTCCTCGGCCTCGATATAACGGACGATGAGATAGACAGGGCTCTCAGCGACTCGATAGGCGCTGAGACGTTAACCTATTCGGGCAAGCGCAGCTCATATA
This sequence comes from Thermodesulfobacteriota bacterium, assembly GCA_040754335.1. Taxonomy (NCBI): domain Bacteria; kingdom Pseudomonadati; phylum Thermodesulfobacteriota; species Thermodesulfobacteriota bacterium. Next base: position 408,765 of record JBFMCV010000004.1, read on the forward strand.
AAGATTGGTGGAACGATGAGCTCGAAGATTTATTCACACGTTACGGTTTTAAAGAGCTCAACAGGATTTACGGATATGAATAATGGACCTAGCGGTTTTAACGCTATTCGTGAGTTATATATATATAGTATATCTAAACAATCCAGCCCGAAAGATTGCGGTCTATCAAACCCTCCAACTTCAAGATATCGTCCCTGTATAGTTCAATCAGGCGCTTTCTCGTTCTGGGTTTCATGCTGAGTGTATTCCTGCGGATGAAATAGTTGACAAGGGCTTCCGTATATCCTTTGCCGATCGTGTTCAACAAAATGGGGCGGAGCACTCTTTTCACCGGATGTTCGTATTTAACGAGGAACTCTTCAAAGTACTCACTGCGCACAGTAGGGCCGACATTATACTTCACGCCCGTATTAGGGGCAAAGCCCTCGTCTACATCGAGGAATCTATATATATCTTTCATAACTGCCGCGGAGTCCGCAACGAAATCGTCGTATAGACATACCATCACGTACTCCCTGCCGAACGACTCGATATAGTGCTTGACCTGCTCGTAATAAAACCCCACATCTTTATAAAACCATATGAACTCGTAATTCTCCTGCCTCCTCTTGGCTTCCTGTTTCAGCGCCTTCTCGAACGAGAGGTCCTCTCTTTCGTCCATTATCATATGACGGTACGCTGAATATGCCCTGTCGACGGGGTTTCTTAGCATTATCAGTATTTTTGCACTCGGGCAGATTGTTTTAATGAGAGGAATTACCGTATCATGGAAATACAGATAATCTGCGGAAGATTCTCCTATAACTTTCTCGTCCCCGGCGTCCTTGAACAGGTCCAGATACTCCTCCCGGGACTTGATTATCCCGTCATCGACTTTCTCGTCCCCGGGCCCGTTATGCGGGAACTTATTGGCCGATATCGAGAGATATTTGGGCTCTTTCAGAAAGCTCATAAAGACCTCGGGGTGCTGGTAAAGGTAGACATGCACAGCTGTAGTCCCCGCTTTCGCAGCGCCCACCAGGAAAAAATTCGGTAGTTTCAATTGAGTCGCCACCGGTGTTTCGCGTCTCTTAAAGGCTATTCGAGCGATTATTGATTAAGTACGGCGTAAATATGGTATCGCGGTCCTGTCGCCTACGAACCAGCCTTTGAATTCGTCCTCGAACACGAGCTCTGGTCCTTCGTCGGATTTTTTCCGTGCGATCGTTACACCGGGACATCTCGAGCCGGTCAGGTGACTTTTCCTCGGCGTATTCAGCGTGATGACCTCAAAGCGCGGATTATCATACAGTTGTTTTACCGCCGCCCCCACGCCGTCAAAAAATATGCTGTCATGCATCAAGATGTGTCCGCCCTCGCTCAGCATCCTTTCGAAGTTGATAAGCTCCCACATGGCGGTATCGTAGCTGTGGTCGGAATCCAGCACCAGCAGGTCGAATTTCTTGTCTCTCAGCGTATCGAGGGATTCCTGAGAGAGCCTCGGTATCCAGCTGATCAGGCTCTCGAGGTCGGTATCCTCCCACAGGTGGCGCGTCTCCATGGGGTCGATGCAGTATATGTGTCCCCCGTTGTCTAGGAGCTTGAGCGCGCTTGCCATGTTGCACGTCGAGTACCCCTTGTAAACTCCGGTCTCGAGAATGGTTTTCGGCTGTGTAAGCAGCACGAACGCGTAAAAAAATCTTCCGACTTCGAGCTCGACGCTCGCATAATCCAGCTGGTCCTGAGCGTTCGGGTTATGCCACCCGCCCGTGTCCCACCTGTATAGGGACTCATAATTCAATATAGGCAGCGGCATCTTGCCGTATTTATCGTGCTCCGCTCCGCAGTTCAGAGTCGATGAGATCAGATTCAAGACAGCCAGCTTCTTCTCGTCGTCCATAAATTTCAGAATGAAGTTAATGCAGCGTTTCGCCATAGTGTTAAAGACGGTCATTTATATACGGGCTCCTCGCCGCATAGTATAACTTTGGCTTCGGCTGGTGCGCAATGCTGCTGTTATAAAAGCGTGTTTGGAAACAACATATCCCGTCGTTAATAATCCCGGCCGTATTCCGTATAACGGCAGGCCTGGTTCATAATACGGACTATCGGCATGAGGGATTTCGAGAGCATGCTTCCCCAGGCGGGAGGCGGGCTTATTACAGGAATTGTAAATCACTCTTCGCTGCCGATGTTATATCGGGGTGAACATCTAAATCTTGGAGTATAGCTCTTTTATGTTTTTCCATGATTTGTAGTTTTCGTGTAATTTTTTCCATGCCTCGCCATGTCTGTAGCAGGCGAATGATTTCCTCAGCAATGTAACGAGCTTGTTATTACTGAGTTCCTTGGCTCCGTCGAACAATTTTTTACAGACCGCGAGTCCGAATCCGTCGGGCGTTTCGATTTCCAGTATCTCGTAGCGTTTTCGGGTCCTTCTTTTCAGAGTGTCGAGAAGGATTCTTGGACCCCACCACCCGCACTTGTCCGGATATATGTCGTGAAAAATTATCAGGCCGTTTTTTCTTACCTTCGCGTGGTAAAGATTGTAATCACGTAGCACCCCGTTGAATGTATGATCGCCGTCGATGAAAAGAATATCTATCGAATCTATTCTGGAGAGCAGATCGCCGGCCAGTTCATGAGACGAACCTTTCAGAAAAACGATTCTATGCTCGAGCCCCGACTTTCTTGAGTTTTCTTCCGCTAACTGCAAAGGGTTTTCAACATCCTGTTTTAAAAACAGGGGGTGCTTGGCGTGCGGTTGGAACAGGTCTATCCCGTAAACGGTGCCTGCTCCCTGCCGGTTATCCTCCATCGCCTGGGCGAAGCAGATGGTCGAATACCCTATGAAGGTGCCGATTTCCACTATGGTCCTGGGTCTCAGGTTCCTGGCGATCGAATACAGGATTTCTCCGACGCCAGGATGTACGGAGACGGGGTGTGTGAATTGACTATTGGATAATTCGTTCAATACATCGTTAACTTTGGTATATACCTGCATGCCCTGTTATTTAATTTTTATCCATTCCTGAGTGATTTACAAATAAGACCGTACGGAGAGTTCCGTTTACGTAGGACGAGTGGAATCCTATTTCGCGTATCTGAAGCTGCTTATATATATTATAGGTAATAAGAGTATGCTCATCATCTCACCTATGATGAGGGATAGTATGAGCTTCCAGACGTTATGGAAATTGCTGTCTCTTTCGTTGAAATCCATCGTCATGGACTGAAAGCTGTAGCTCTTCACGGCTGCGAACGAGAACGGGGAGCTGTTCCTGAAGCTCACGGCGATATCGAATTTCTTGAACAGCATCTTCACGAATATGGGTAATAAATATAGGATGCTGTACGGTTTTGTCGTATTGATCTTTATCAGATTCTGGAAATCTTTGTCGAAAAAGTCTTTCCTGTCGTCGGAAATTAAAAGCGTAAAACTTGCTTCAGGGTAAATTCTCGATAAAAAATTGTAGGCGTTATGGATTTCGTCCTTATCTCCGTCGTTCAATATGAGGACATTCCTTACGTTTCCGGGGAAATCGGTTGATTCATTCGAGGCTTCGTTAGGCAAACCGTTATTAATTTTTTTACCCCATCTGCCCACTACAAAATCCAGGATGCCCTCGAAGCCTAGCTTCATCGTGTCTTCCCTGCCGTTGAGGCCCAGGAAGATGAGCGATGTGCATTTGTGTCTGAGATATGTGTAGAAGACCGACACCCTGTTCCTCAAGCCTATATGCTTCGTATACGTCAACAGGGAGTTTCTATTCCCGTAATAGTAGTCCGCCATTATGCCTCTCTTCTCGGTGAACGCCGGATGGTACACTATCGAGCTCAGGACTGAAACTACTTTGAAACCGCTTTCCTTGAACTGCAGACCCCAGTCCATATCGTCCCAGAAGAAAAAGTACCTCTCGTCCATGAGCCCCACTCTTTCGAGCGCGCTCGCGCGGGCTAGGGCCGAGCATATGGCGACATAATCAACTTCGATCACTCCGGACGCTATGTTCAGATTCCTCGTATTCCTGTAGAGCGGCTGGACGCCTATCGAGTCGCGTTTGAGGAAAGCCCCCGCTTCGACCGTGATGTCCCTTCTGTCGGAGTCTATGATCCTCGAGCCTGCAATCCCGATCGTCTCGTCCCGTTCCATCGCATCTACTAATTCCCCGAGCGTGTTTGGCTCGACTTCCGCATCGTTGTCGAGGAGCCAGACGTATTTGTAATCCCGGTTTGCGAGCGCGTGCCTCATGCCGGAATTGAATCCGCCCGTGCCGCCGAGGTTGTCGGTGTTCACTACGAGCTCTACGCTTGGGAACCTCTCCCTTATGGCTTCGGCCGAGCCGTCCGTCGACGCATTATCGACGACCACAGTGTCGTGATTGTCATAATCCAACCCTTCGAGCGACCTCAGCAGTTTCAGGGTGTCATCCCTTTTATTCCAATTGACGATGATTATGGCAACCTTAGGGCTAACGCACAGCTGCTTGCCTTCTAGCACGTTCATTCGAATCTCATGCATATATGTCTTAAGTATACACCCGTTATTTAAAAAAATATCTACACCTGTTATATCAATAAAGTAAGGTGTTGCAGGGAGTTAGAGGTAATAATACTTTAACCAAGCCTTATCTTGCGATCATAAAGGTGTCGAAATTAATCCTTCTTTGTACAGTATGTCAGCAGGAAGTATCAGCATAAATCAGTTTGTAATTTGTGATGCTAATAAGAAGCCGGTGTTTTTGCGAATGAGGGGTTCCGGTAATATAGAATTTGCCTGACGGAGTTCAAAGCAACAGCCTTATTTTGCAACCGGAAATTCATTCTATAGGGATGGGATAGATTTGTAGATATTGATCTTATCTCCTGTTGAAATAAAGCGGCTATCACTATTGAGATGTTAAACTTTTCAAATAGACAAAAGGCATAAGGATTATAGCGAGCAATTCCCCGCCAAGAAACGACACAAGTAATTTCCAAGAGGCGTATATGTTTTCTTTGCTCTTAACGAAGTAATCGCGTTTATGATCGTAAAGATAGTATTTTTTAACTGCATAGGAAAAAGGGAGCATGGAACGGCTGGGACTTATGCAGAGATCGTAGTTGGATTCCAGTATTTCCTTCAGAATTGAAATTGTTTGAAGCGTCGATTGCTTATATCCCTCGAATATTATAAAACGGTCAATTTTTAGGTCCTTAAAAAGCTCTAATCTGTCGGATTGAATGAGAAGTGAGATGTGGCAGCCGGAGCTTTTTTCTTTCAGCCCTTCTACCATCCTCTTGATTAATGTATAGCTTCCGTTAGGCAGGATGAGTATCTTTGATTTATTGCTTATGTTTAAGCCCTCGAATAGAATTATCTTTGATGCTGGGTCGGGCGTGTCATCCGTTTTCACGGACAGGCTGGATTTGTAGAATTTCCCGCGTATGAAATCAAGCGGCCCGTATATAAGCAGCTTCGAGGTCGTATGGAGGCCGCTCAGAAGTGAATATACGACCCCTTTCCCGGTGCCGCGCAGCATGTTGAGAAGATATATAAACCTTTTGACTCCGTTCTGGTGCTTTGTGATCGTCAGGAGACCGTTCCTGATGTCGTAGTACGATATGAGCGGGTTTATGGGCTTGTCCTCAAGGCCGTGATAGGCTTTCGACTTGGGGGACGCCATCACCTTGTACCCGGCCTGCTTCGCCCTGAGCGAAAGATCAATATCGTCCCAGTGTATGAAGTACCTCTCGTCCATCACTCCGATCTTGTATAAGGCTTCGTTCCTGACAAGGGACGAGCAGGCGGCGACATAATCGACCTCCGTGGTCTCGATCTTCTCGATAGCGCTAAGCCTGTTGTTCCTGTAATTGGGTTTCCACGTCCCTATGGACCACGATACGTATGCGCCGAGCTCGACTATCATGTCCATGTCCGGCTCCATGATGATGGAACCCGTAATGCCCACTTTATCGTCTCCTTCCATTACCTTGACGAGCTCTATGAGCGTATCCCTCTCGACGACCGCGTCGTTATCGAGGAGCCACGTATACTTGTAGCCCCCTTTCCTGAGCACGTACCTTAGCCCCGTGTTGAAGCCGCCCGTCCCCCCCAGGTTCTCGGAGTTCACTATCAGGTTTACGTGCGGGAACTGCTCCCTGAGGGTCCTGACCGTGTCGTCCGTGGAAGCGTTATCGACCACAATTATGTCGTGGTTATCGTAATTGATGCTCCGGAGCGACGTCAGGAGCTCGAGGACATAGCTTTTTTTATTCCATGTCACTATGACTATTGCAACTTTCGGATTTTCGCTCATCAGACTTCCATCCGCCCGGCTCCGGATTTGATTTCTATTATAGCCTAAAATCCGCCGTTTACGAATTAATAATCTCGCCGCTTTTTATGAACAATATCCTGTCCGTGAGCTCCTCCATCCTTTTCTTGTTGTGGGAGACGATCAGCACGGTTTTGTTGTCTTTTTTGAGCTCTTTGATCTTGTCCATGCACTTCGCTTGGAACGATTCGTCGCCGACGGCCAGGATCTCGTCGATCAGTATTATGTCCGCGCTGCTGTGAACGGCTATCGAGAAACCGAGCCTGGCGTTCATTCCGTTAGAATATTTCTTGACCGGCATATCCATAAACCTTTGTTCTATTTCCGAAAAATCGATGATGCTCCCGGTCTTTTCCCTTATTTCCCTGATCGACATCCCTATTATGGTGCCGTTCGTGTATATGTTCTCCCGTCCGGTAAGGTCCGGGTGGAACCCGGCACCGACCGATATCAGGGGCGCCACCCTGCCCGAGACCGCGACTTCACCGAGGTTGGGGTACGTAACGGACGCTATCAGCTTGAGCACCGTCGTCTTTCCCGCTCCGTTCGGACCGAACAGCCCCACGCACTCCCCTCTCCTGACGGAGATGTTTATCCCCTTGAGCGCCCAGAACTCTCCTTCCGAAAGCTTCTCTCCCGGACCTCTTCTGAACATATCGGAGATCTCCTCCCTGAGGGACTTGTGGAATATGTCCCTCGTCGAGTACTTCTTCCATACGTCGTTGAACACTATCATTCCGTCAGATGACATCCGCGAAGTCCCTTTCGGTTTTTATGAAAAACCTGTAACAGAGATAATAGAAGGCCGCCACTATAACGCTTACGAAGACGAACTGCCACACTACCACTCCCCGCCCCTCGATCAGGCACCTCCGCATATTCTCGATGATAAACGTCAGGGGGTTGAAAAAGAGTATGAGCTTGAATTTAATGCTCAGGTCGTCGATCGAATAAAGGACGGGCGAAGCGAAGAAGAGGAGCTGTATCAGGAACCCTGTAGCTAGCTTGACGTCCCTGTAATATACATTAAGACTCGAAAGAAGTAGGCTCATCGAAATTGTAAACACGAACAGCAGCAGGAGGAGCGGCAGCATCCACAGGATGTTGTATGTGATGTGTATATGATAAATAAAGAGCATCGGTATAAAAATCACGGATGCAATTGCGTAGTCGAGTAATGCCATGACTATACCTGAGAGGGGGAGTATCTCCCTCGGGAAGTATATCTTGGTGATGAGGGAGTAATTCCCGGTGAGGCTCGTGAGCGAGTAATTCACGGATGACGAGAAAAACGTCCACGGCAGCAGGCCCGAGTAAAAAAATATGGTTTTGGGGTAATCCGATACCGCCGCCTTGATGAGATAGGTGAACACGAACGTGAAGAGGAGCATCATGCTGAGCGGCTGAATCACCGCCCATAAAGCGCCGATATAGGATTGGCGGTACCTGATGTTGAATTCCCGCCAGATATAGACCAGAAAGAGGTCTTTATAAGGTAGCAGTCTCTTAATCATGAACGTCGGCCGGCCTGACAAGGCCCGGCCGGGTCTTAATTATACTCTAAATTTTTGCCCGTAATCGCGTAAACGATACCCAGCGCGAAGCCGAGGCTGAATTTCCCCTGCATCCTGTATTTTGTGCTGAACGGGTAAACGAGCTTCGGGATGTACCTCGCCCCGTTTATTAGAAGCATGATCCATACCGGCAGGGGGTACCTGTTCCTGAGCTTTGCGAACGAGGCCCCTACGGCTGCCGCCTTGTTCAGGCTCCCCAGTATCAATGGTGGATGCATATAGCTCGCGGTCTCCGAGCGTCTGACTTTTTTCCGGGCGGCCGTGAGCCTGACGACAAATTCGACATCCTCCTGCCCGATTATCCCGTCGACGAATCCGCCGAGCTCCCGCAAGGTCTCCCTCCTGTAGGCCATGCATCTGTTCGAAGGATAGTAGGGGTCGTGGAAGCCGTACCTTCCCTCGATGAGGCAATAGCTCGCGCTCCCGCGCGGAATAACGGCGTCGGGCTCCCCGTCACCGAAATCGCTCACGAGTTTTGAGAGGAATCCCCCGTCCATGATCACGGTATCGTCGTCGAGGAAGAGCACGTACCTTCCTCTCGACTTATTGAGGCCGAAATTCCTCGCGTAACCCATGACGCCGAAATTCTCCTCCAGGGCGTAATACCTCGAATTCAATACGGGCTCGAATTCCCTGAATAAGTTTCTGCCCTCCTCCGTCCCGCCCCTGTCTTCAACGAGAACCACTTCGAATCTTTTTTTATCATAACCCTGCCCGGCGAGGCTCGTCATTATGCCCCTCAGAAGATCACCCCTGCCGTAAAAGTTTATAACGCAGGATAAATCACACCCGGGATCGGCGTCGCCCACCTCTGCATCGCCTTTCAGCGAAAAGGGGAATAATTCATAAGCTGCGGCCAGTATTCTCGGTCTTATGTCCATTCGGTTGTTGAGGCTATTGAGGTTATAGATTAAATTAGTAGTTTTATCTGTATAAAGTCAAGTGTTGCGGATGAAACTATGGGCGCGGACAGGCGGATATTAGTCACGATTGGCGATATTACGGATATGGACGTAGACGCGATAGTGAACGCCGCTAACACGGACCTCCTCCTCGGGAGCGGTGTTGCGGGCTCGATAAGGAGGAAAGGCGGGCCGTCCATACAGGCGGAATGCGACAGGCTCGCCCCTATACCCTTGGGCGAGGCTGCGGTCACGGGGGGAGGGGCTCTTAAGGCCCGTTACGTCATACACGCGGCCGGCATGCGCCCTGGCGGCGAGGTCGGGGAGGAATCGCTCATTTACGCTACCAGGAACAGCCTCAGGAGGGCCGACGAATTGTCTCTCCATTCGATTGCTTTTCCAGCGATAGGAACGGGTGTAGGGGGCTTTCCGGTAGAGGAGTGCGCACGGATTATGATAAGTACGGTTACGGACTATCTTGCGAACGAAGATACTTCGATCGAGAAAATATACTTCGTCCTTTTCGACGAGCCCGCGTTCAGGTTCTTCGAAAAGGTGCTAGGCGGCGGGGGGGACGCTTAATCGGGCATGCAGCTCCACGCACAAGACGGCACGATCGGTGAATTGGAGAAACTCCTCAAGTTGAGGAACCCCGTAAAGATTGCGGATGAAGGGGGGTTCGTTCACGCAGCCGTAATGATGATATTGAACGAGGGCACTGGCGGTCTCTCCATGCTTTTCATCAAGAGGCCGGAGAGTGATATCGACGCCTTCTCCGGGCATATGGCTTTTCCCGGAGGAAAGTTGAAGGAAGGAGACGAAAGCAAGCTCGACACCGCAATACGGGAGACTTACGAGGAGCTCGGGATCGACCTTTATACGAGCGGCAGGGTGTTAGGAGAGCTCGACGACATAAATCCTTATAACCCCCGCGCGGAAAATTACATAGTCACCCCTTTCCTTTCGACCCTGAAGGAGGAGGTCCCGATAGTGCCCAATCTCTACGAGGTCGAGGCTTCGGTCTGGGTCCCCGTCAAGCACCTTAAGGACGAAAGGAATTTCACGGTCAGGTTAAGGGAGAGGGACGGGGTATTGGTCGAAGATTACGTATATAGTTTCGAGAAATACATTATATGGGGAATGACGGGCAGGATAGTTCACGGATTCCTTTCCTTTTCCTCCCATCTTTTCTGAATTTCTGGATTTTCATACCCTCTGGTGATAGACTTCAGACAAAGATATATAATGTATACAGGGAGATAATAATGCGGGGTGTAAACAAAGTAATATTGATCGGCAATCTGGGGCGCGACCCGGAAATCAGGTACACGACGAGCGGACAGGCCGTTGCAAATTTCACGATAGCGACCACGGAAGGGCGTACGAACAAGGAAGGGGAGAAGCAGGAATATACCGAGTGGCACCGCATTGTCGCGTGGGGGCGGCTGGCTGAGATTTGCGGAGAGTATCTCTCGAAGGGGAAGATGATATACGTGGAGGGATCGATCAGGACGCGATCCTGGGAAGATAAAGAAGGCAAGACGAGATGGACGACCGAAATAGTGGCGAAAAACATGCAGATGCTGAGTCCGGCCGGGGGTAAGGCGGAGCCTTCCTCGGGCAGGGAGGAGCGGGTGCCGGAAGATTTCGATATCGATGAGGACGCATTCGGCTCCGATGACGATATACCGTTTTAAATTCGCTTCTCAACCGGTTAGTTAGCGGCCGTTTCCGTCATCGCAACCGTTCGGATACGGTCTAGTTAGCGGAATCTGAATACCATATGAATAAAACGATTATTAAAAGAGTTGAAAAACCCTGGGGATATGAATTGTGGTGGGCTCATACGGACAAGTACGTCGGAAAGATCCTCCACATAAACAAAGGGGAGAGTCTCAGCTATCAGTACCACGAAGTCAAAGACGAATCGCTCTATCTGTACAGCGGGAATATGCTGCTGGATTATCATGAAGAGGGCGGGGAAAAAGAAACCCTCACGCTCTCGTCCGGAAGCTCCGTCAGAATAAGGCCATACACCAAACACAGGATGACCGCGCTTGAGGATTGTGAAGTATTCGAAGTCTCTACCCCTGAGATCGATGATATAGTTAGGATCGAAGACAGATACGGGAGGTCTTGAGGCGGTATATGAGCGTAGCGGCGGTCATTCTTGCGGCCGGCATCGGAAAAAGAATGAAATCAGGCACCCCGAAGGTCCTCCACCCGGTACTGGGCAGGCCGATGCTGAGCTACGTCCTGGACGCGGTCAGGGGAATTTCACCGAAAAAGATAGTCGTTGTCGTGGGCCACGGAAGGGACGATGTCAAGGAGTCCCTCGGCTCAAACGGCGTTCACTTCGCCGAGCAGAAAACACAGCTCGGGACGGGTCACGCCGCCAATTGCGCCCGCGGGGAGCTTGCGGGTTTCAAGGGAAATATTTTGATTCTTAACGGAGACTTCCCGCTCATAACCTCGAAGTCGCTTAATAGCCTTGTTAAAAAACATATACACGAGAGGGCTGACGTTTCGTTCCTCACAGCCAATGTGGCCAGTCCTTCCGGCTACGGAAGGGTTCTTAGGAACGGTAACGGAGAGGTCGAAAAGATAGTAGAGGAGAAAGACGCTTCCCTGGGGGAAAAGAAAATCGCGGAGATCAACTCGGGGACTTACTGCGTTAAGGCGGGGTTTCTATGGGACTCCCTCCGCTCCATAAGTTCGGGAAACAGACAGAAGGAGTACTATCTTACGGATATGATCGAAATAGCGAGAAAGCGCTCGCGCAGGGTTCTGGGGGTATTGGCGCGTGACCCGAGCGAGGCCCTCGGAGTTAACGACAGGGTCCAGATGTCGGAGGTCGAGGCGCTGCTAAGGAAAAGGATCAACGATTCTCTTATGCGTGCGGGCGTTACCATGGTCGACCCCGGTACGACGTTTATCTCGCCTGACGTAAGGATCGGACCCGACACCGTTATATACCCGAATACCTATATCTACGGTAAAACGGTCATCGGCAGGGGTTCCTCGATCGGCCCCGGCGCCTGGATCGAAGACTCCGCGCTCGGAAACGGTGTCACAGTCAGGCTATCGTCCTACATTTCGGGATCCGTCATAGGAGACAATGTAACCGTGGGTCCATTCGCGCACTTGAGGCCCGGGGCCGAGATACTGGACAGTGCGAAGATAGGGAATTTCGTCGAGATAAAAAAGTCCAGGATCGGGAGAGGCTCCAAAGTCCCCCATCTCTCATATGTGGGCGACGCAGTCATCGGGAAGGATGTGAATATAGGGGCGGGTACGGTCACATGTAACTACGACGGGTTCCGGAAGCACGAGACCGTCATAGACGACGGCGTCTTCATAGGCAGCGATACCATGCTGGTCGCGCCTGTAAAGGTCGGCAGGGGAGCCACCACCGGTGCTGGCTCTACGATTACGAAAGACGTACCCGAGGGCGCGCTCGCGATAGGGCGCGCAAGACAGACCGTGATTGAGAACTGGAGCAGAAAGCCGAGGGAGGGGAAAGGGAAGAAATAGATGTGCGGGATAGTAGGCTACGTCGGAAATCAGAAAAAAACGCTTGACGTGCTCCTGGAAGGCCTCTCTAGGCTCGAGTACAGGGGATACGATTCGTCCGGGATCGCGCTCATGGAAGGGGGGCGACCCAGGGTATTCAAAAGCACCGGCAAGCTGGCCAATCTCAAGAAAAAGATAGGGAAGCACCCGCTAGAGGGGCTTCTCGGTATAGGACACACGAGATGGGCGACCCACGGCGATGCGACCGAGAAGAACGCGCACCCGCACGTCTCGGCTGGGACGTCGGTCGTGCACAACGGGATTATAGAGAACCACTCGGAGCTCAAGAGCGAGCTCGTTAAAAAGGGCTACAAGTTCTATTCCGACACCGATACGGAGGTGCTCGCTCATCTCATCGAGAGCTGCTGCGGTCCTGAGGTACCGTTCGAGGACGCCGTAAGGGCGGCCTTCAGGAGTGTGGAAGGGTCATACGCCGTAGCCGTCATATCGGACAGGGCGCCCGATAAAGTTATCGCGACGAGAAAGTTCTCGCCCCTTATCGTGGCCGTCGGCGATCACGAAAACTATCTCGCGTCCGACGTGCCGGCGATCCTGCCTTACTGCAGGAACGTAATATTCCTCGAAGACGGCGACGTCGCGGTGCTCGAGAAGAACGGCGTCAGAATTACGGACCTCTACGGCGAGAGCGTAGAGAGGGCCGTACAGACTATCAATTGGGACCCTGTTTCGGTTGAAAAATGCGGATACCGCCACTTCATGATAAAGGAAATCCACGAGCAGCCTCAGGCCGTGCTCGATACGATGAGGGGCAGGTTTTCCGAAGAGTCGGGTGAGGTCTTTTTCGAGGGTTTCGAAGGCTATCCTTATAAAGACGTCAACCGGATAGTCGCGCTTGCCTGCGGCACGTCTTACCACGCGTCCCTCATAGGCAAGCACATGATCGAGGCGATAGCCCGGATCCCGGTACAGGTGGAGATTGCGTCCGAATTCCGCTACAGGAATCCGATCATCGACAAGAACACCCTCGCAATCGCTGTCTCGCAGTCTGGCGAAACGGCCGATACGTCGGAAGCACTGTTTGAGGCCAGGGCCTCAGGCGCAAAGACACTCGGCATAACGAACGTGCTCATGAGCAAGATCGCAAGGGACGCGGAAAAGGTCATCTATACTCATGCGGGCCCCGAGATCGGCGTAGCGTCGACCAAAGCCTTTACCACACAGCTCATCGCCTTCTACCTTTTGTCGGTTTACCTCGGCAGGATTAAGAAACAGATCGACAAGAACGGCTCACTTGAGCTCATCAGAGACGCAATAAGACTGCCACAGCTCATTCAGATGACGCTCAGGCTCGATGACGAAATCAAGGACCTGGCCAAGGATTACTTCCATTACAGAAACTTCCTCTACCTCGGACGAGGGATCAGTTATCCGGTCGCATTTGAAGGCGCTCTCAAGCTGAAAGAGGTCTCCTACATACACGCCGAAGGGTATGCTGCCGGAGAGATGAAGCACGGCCCCATCGCGCTTATAGACGATGAGATGCCGGTCGTTCTCATAGCGCCCAACGACGGCATTACTTACAAGAAGATACTCGGCAATCTTCAGGAAGTGAGGGCGCGCCGGGGGAAAGTAATATTTCTCACGTCCGATACCTCGCCCGACGAGCTCAGGGGGAACGTCGACCGGGTCATAGAGATACCCGCGAGCAATTATCTCCTGAGCCCCCTCATATCCGTCATCCCGCTCCAGCTCCTCGCCTATCACATAGCCGTGCTCAAAGGGACGGACGTCGACCAGCCGAGGAACCTCGCCAAGGTCGTCACCGTCGAGTAAAGAGACGTCTCCGCTGCTATGCCTGTGCAGATTCCGGACTTCGGAACCGCTATTCTTCGTTCCTCGTTTTCAAACGCTATAATATCTGGTAGATTTACCGGCTTCTTGCAGTATTAACCGAAAAATAAAGGGGTCGCGATTGCAATGAAAGTGCTTGTTGTCGGTTCAGGCGGCAGGGAACACGCCTTGTGCTGGAAAATAAGGCAGAGTCCGCTCGTTAAGACACTCTTCTGCGCCCCCGGAAATCCGGGCATTTCAAGACACGCCGAGTGCGTCGATATCAAGGTATCCGACATAGAGGGGCTACTCAGGTTTGCGAGGGCCGAGGAAATAGACCTCACCGTCGTCGGCCCCGAGTTCCCGCTATCCCTCGGTATCGCCGACAGGTTCAACGAAGAGGGGCTCGCGGTCTTCGGTCCTTCGAGAGCTGCATCCGAGATCGAGACGAGCAAGGTGTTCTCAAAAAACCTGATGAGAAAATACGGAATTCCCACGGCTTTCTTTTCGGCGTTCGACGACTTCGAGCAGGCGGTCGAATGGGTGAAGGAGGTAAAGCCCCCTCTCGTTATAAAGGCAGACGGGCTCGCTTCGGGTAAAGGCGTATTCATATGCAGGACGGAAACCGAGGCCGTGGAAGTCCTGGACGATATTATGAGGCGGAAGATATTCGGCGATTCGGGCGACAGGGTCGTAATAGAGGAGTTCCTCTCGGGTGAGGAGGCATCATTTTTCGCCGTTACGGACGGGACGAATGTGCTTCCCCTCGAGTCCTGCCAGGATCATAAAGCCCTTCTCGACGGCGACCAGGGGCCTAACACGGGCGGCATGGGCGCATACTCGCCTGCCCCTGTAATAACGCCGGAGCTCGCTCAGGAGATCATGCGCCTTATAATCATACCGACCGTCAGGGCTTTAAAGGAGGAAGGGAGGGAGTATAAGGGGGTCCTCTATGCAGGCTTGATGATAGAGGGGGGCGAGCCCAGGGTGCTTGAATATAACTGTAGATTTGGCGACCCTGAGACCCAGCCCCTCATGATGAGGATGGATTCTGATATAGTGCCGGTTCTATCGGCTGTCGCCGGGAGAGGTCTCTCGGGTGAAAAGGTCGAATGGAAGGACGAAGCTTCGGTATGCGTGGTTCTCGCTTCCAAAGGTTATCCAGGAGACTATAAGAGGGGGGCGGTTATCACGGGGCTCGATGTCGTAGACGGCATGGATGACGTCGTTGCGTTCCATTCCGGCACCTCCTTCGCTAACGGCGGCATCGTGACGGACGGCGGCAGGGTGCTGGGGATTACGGCACTCGGCAGGACAATACCCGAAGCTATAAACCTTGCCTACCAGGCGGTCGGGAAGGTAAACTGTGATTCTCTCTGTTACAGGACGGACATAGGGAAAAAAGCGCTCAGGCACGTCATCCTGACGGAGCCTATTGGCAGGTTGAAGGGAAAGGAGTCGTGAGATGGCTGAAATCTGGTATCTCCCAGTTGATTCGGAATCGGTCGAAGGCATGGAAGCTCAGTACGAGCGACCGTTTCACCAGGCTATTGAGCTCCTTGAGCTTACACCCGAGAAATGGCAGTGCGGGCCGGACGAGTTTCCGGGGCTTAAAACCGGGAATCCGCTCATCGACGAAAGCGGCTATGTATATGTAATGCTCAGGGTCGGCGGGGACGAGGTAACAAAGTATGAAGACCACAGGTGGAAGCCCGGATGGTACAGGTCCTCGCTCACCATCGTCGGGTTTGAAAAAAATCTAAGGAAAAAACCTAAATAATTGGTCTATTTGTCTTGACAGCGGTTTTCTTTTCGGGATATATTAATTGGATTACCTTTTTATGGAGATAAGTATTCGTGCCTACTATCAGTCAGCTGGTCAAAGACGGAAGAAGAAGGGCTAAAAAGAAGAGTAAAGCCCCCGCGTTACAGAATTGTCCTCAGAGGAGAGGGGTCTGCGTCAGGGTTTACACCACTACCCCCAAGAAGCCTAATTCGGCGCTTAGAAAAGTAGCCCGTATAAGGCTCACGAACGGTATCGAGGTCACCGGTTACATACCGGGGGAAGGGCATACGCTTCAGGAGCACTCCGTAATACTGGTAAGGGGCGGAAGGGTGAAGGACCTGCCGGGCGTGAGGTACCATATCGTAAGAGGTACTCTCGACTCTACGGGCGTGGCTAACAGAAGGCAGAGCCGTTCGAAGTACGGGGCGAAGAAACCCAAATAATCTAAGGGAAAAACATATATGCCTAGGAAGGGATCAGTTTCTAAAAGAAAAGTTCCCGTCGATCCCAAGTTCGGTGATTTGACGGTCGCGAAGTTCATAAACTCGCTAATGCACGACGGCAAGAAGAGCAAGGCGGAAATGATATTCTACGGTTCGCTGAAGCTCATCGCCGAAAAGACCGGTAAGGACCCCCTCGAGGTCTTCAATACGGCTATGGACAACATAAAGCCGGGAATCGAGGTCAGGCCCCGCAGGGTCGGCGGCGCCACGTATCAGGTGCCGATGGAGGTGAGCTCCTTCAGGAAGCAGTCCCTTGCCATCAGATGGCTCCTCGCCTCTGCCAGGAAAAGGGACGGGAAGTCCATGATCGACAAGCTCACGGGTGAAATACTGGACGCTGCGGAAGGCCGCGGCGGCGCAATAAAGAAGAGAGAAGATACGCACAAGATGGCGGACGCGAACAGGGCTTTCGCCCATTACAGGTGGTAATAAACAGCGGAGGAGTATTGTGGAAAAGGCTATACCTATAAATAAAGTAAGAAATATCGGGATCGTGGCGCATATAGACGCAGGGAAGACGACTACCACCGAGCGTATCCTGTATTACACGGGTCTCACCTACAAGATCGGCGAAGTCCACGAAGGCACTGCCACGATGGACTGGATGGAACAGGAAAGGGAGAGGGGGATTACCATCACCTCCGCAACCACGACCTGCTTCTGGAATGACCACAGGATAAACATCATCGACACCCCCGGGCACGTCGATTTCACCATCGAGGTCGAGCGTTCGCTTAAGGTCTTGGACGGGGCCGTCGTAGTGTTCGACTCCGTGGGCGGCGTCGAGCCCCAGTCCGAAACAGTCTGGCGGCAGGCCGACAGGTACAGGGTCCCGAGGATGTGCTTCGTGAACAAGATGGACAAGATCGGGGCCGATTTCGCGAAGGTGGTCTCGCAGATAAAAGACAGGCTGAACGCCAATCCCGTACCTCTCCACACGCCTTATTTCGAAGGCGACAATTTCAAAGGAATAATAGACCTTATTAAAATGAAGCTTGCGCTCTGGGACGAAGACTCCCTGGGCCTTAAATACGATTGGTACGATATACCCTCCGAGATGAAGGAAGAAGCCGATGCGGGAAGGGACAAGCTGATAGAATCCCTTGCCGACTTCGACGAAGCGATAATGGAAAAATACCTGAACGGGGAACCAGTCTCTGAAGAAGAGATAGTGGATTCGATAAGAAAATCCACTATCGGGTTGAACATAGTGCCGGTCATACTCGGCTCCGCGTTCAAGAACAAGGGCGTCCAGCTCCTCCTCGATTCGATAGTGACCTATTTGCCATCTCCGCTCGATGTCCCTCCGGTCGAAGGAATAAATCCGGATACGGAGCAGGGAGAGGTGAGACACCCGAGCGACGACGAGCCGTTCTCGGCGCTTGCCTTTAAGATCATGACCGACCCGTTCGTGGGCCAGCTCACATATATAAGAGTTTATTCGGGAAAGCTCGTTTCGGGCTCAACCGTCTATAACTCCACGAAGGGCAAAAGGGAGAAGATCGGAAGGCTCGTCAGGATGCACTCGAACAAGAGGGAAGATATAAAGGAGATAGGCGCTGGCGGCATTGCGGCGGCGGTCGGCCTCAAGCTGACTACCACCGGCGACACGCTCTGCGACGAGGCTAAACCGATAATACTCGAAAGCCTCTATTTTGCTGAGCCTGTGATATCGATCGCGATAGAGCCCAAAACCAAGTCCGACCAGGAAAAGCTCGGCATCTCCCTCAATAAAATATCCCTCGAAGACCCAACATTTAAAGTTAAATACGATGATGAAACAGGCCAGACCCTTATATCGGGTATGGGCGAATTGCACCTGGAAATAATCGTTGACCGTCTCAAGCGCGAGTTCAACGTCGATGCCAACGTCGGCAAGCCCCAGGTGGCTTACAGGGAAACGGTTACCAAGAACTCCGACGTCGAAGCCAAGTTTATAAGGCAGACGGGCGGCAGGGGCCAGTACGGGCACGTAAAGATAAAGATGGAGCGCGGAGAGGAAGGCTCGGGTGTCACGTTCGTCGACGAGATCAAGGGCGGAACGATACCGAGGGAATACATCCCGGCCGTGGAAAAGGGCATCAAAGAAGCTTCCGAAACGGGAGTCGTCGCCGGCTATCCGGTCATAGACGTGGTCGTCAAGCTCTACGACGGGTCCTATCACGAGGTGGACAGCTCCGAAATCGCGTTCAAGATCGCTGCATCGATGGCCTTCAAGGACGCCGTTATGAGGGCGAAGCCCATAATCCTGGAGCCTCTGATGAAGGTCGAGGTGGTCGTGCCTGAAGACTTCATGGGCTCCGTGATGGGCAACCTGAGCTCTAGAAGGGGTAAGATCATGGGCACAGAGCTCCGCGGGAACATGCAGGCTATAAGGGCCGAGGTCCCGCTCTCCGAGATGTTCGGGTATGCGACCGAGCTCCGGTCGATGACGGAGGGCAGGGGATCGTTCACGATGGAATTTTCGCATTATTCTGCTTTACCGGAATTACTTTCGGAAAATCTGAAAACTAACGTAAGGGCTGTTTAAAGAAACAGGCCGCGAACTTCACGTTAAGGAGGTAACACCAGGCGATGTCTAAGGAGAAATTTGCGCGGGGGAAGCCGCACTTGAACATAGGTACGATAGGACACGTGGACCACGGTAAGACCACGCTCACTGCGGCGATAACGAAGGTAT
>JBFMCV010000006.1 GCA_040754335.1 Thermodesulfobacteriota bacterium
TTGTACCACCATTGCATGACTATCGTACAGTAGGATTTGTACGTATTCATCATTGCAACATCCGAGGAACTACCGGGATACGGCTTTGATGCACTATACATAGTACATGCAAATGTCATCGGCATATTAAAGGATGTACCAGTATCAGGAGCAGCGCTTCCGTTAAGTAGAGAATTAACCGTTAACAAAGCCAGCAGTATGAATAGCACAATCGACTCTCTCCTATTGTCAGTTGCAGGTTCCATCACTCTAAACATTTGTGGTGAACAGTTTATAGAATTGATTACGTCCACTTTAGGCCAGTTTTTTGAGGCATTATATATAATACTGACCTGACCCCCTATAATAGAGTCATAGTATAACATAGATTATTGGATACGGGACTCACCTCGAGCTATGGTCAACATGCTGAGAATATTTGGTTTTTTTGACCCTCATTAAAAGGCTGAACCGGGTGAAGTAAAGCTTTCTGACTTTTTAAAATGATTCTCGCATAATACTCCGGCTCGTGTTATCTACCGCCGAATAGGATCTGAATCCGTTGCGTCGTCAAGAGACATAAACCATAGGTATTTAAACACTCATCCCTGAAACTGTCAATCCCAGAGGAGGATTTTTCTATGAAGCGAAGCAAGTTCTCAGAGCAGCAAATTGCTTTCATACTGAAGCAAGCGGAAGAAGGAAGGGTACTTATACGCCAGGCTAAGGTATCTGGCCGATACGGAGCAATCGGTATGAAGTTCATAGCGAATGTGTATAATGATTTAGAGGCACTATATTTCGACAGGAATGTCTATCCAATGCTTATGTAGTATGTTGAATACGCCATGTTCGAGGCATGGACGTGCAACCTCAGCGGTTTGCCCGTTTCGCAAGATGTTTGGCGGAGGATAGTCCTCGCCGCTAGGGAAAACGGTTAAGGCATGATCTGGTCGCAGACCATGTACAGCGACGTTGTGCTGCAAAAACTCAATAGCCTAGATATGGGGAAGCCTATCCAGTCCATGGTTTATTTGAGCGGAGCGTATCAGCGCAACTGGGAGCGCGGCAAGATAGTCGTAAACCCCAACGATACGAAGACCGTAACGGTCTCCCTAGGGGGCAATTATAAAGACGTGCAAACGGGAAGCATAGTGAACAGCGTCACGCTCGGTCCAAAGAAAGGAAAGATTTTTGTATTTCCCTAGTCGATCACAGGTCTGCGTGAGAGTTTAATACTTGTTTAATATATAGCAGGCACCGGTTAGAGCCGGTGCCTGTCTGTTTAATTGAGTATAAACTTTCGGGCGGCATGAGCGCGTTATGACCCATTGTTTCATGCGACCTGCATTTGTGCTATATTTTATAATATAAAAACCAACCGATATGACAGCGCTTCCAATAAGAACGGCATGTTATATCTACCTGCGAATAAATAAAGCTTAATGAAAATAGCACTTATCGATCCCTCGGTTTATACCTGGCTCTACGATGTGAGGCTGGCGCAGGGGTTGGCTTCAATCGGTCATGACGTCGCTATATATGGGTCTGAGCTGCCGAAACCCTTCACAGGCACGGACAGGCGTTTCCTGAAACGCCATTTTTATCCGGGCCTTGCGCATCCGGCGATTCATAAATTGCCGAAACGGGCATTTCTTGTTTTAAAGGGTATTAGCCATATCGAATCCATGATACGGCTCTTGTGGGTTCTTCACCGCGTGCGGCCCGACGTTATTCATTTTCAATGGGCACCTCTGGCCGTGGTGGACATGCGTTTCATTCCATTGTTCCGGTGCATCGCGCCTATAGTTCTGACCGTGCACGATTCGATACCTTTCAACAATAATGCCAGAACACGACTGCAATATCTGGGCGCTGTCGAGATTATGAAACTATTCGATCAGTTGATCGTCCACACAGTATCGGCGCGTGCCAGGCTGGAAAGTTACGGCGTTGCTGGCGAGAAAATCAACATCGTACCGCACGGGTTGTTGTTGGAGCCGAAGGAATCAGCGCCATATACCGGAGGAGACGGGTGTGTTAATCTGCTGATGTTCGGCGGCATCACGCCTCGTAAAGGCGTAGACGTTCTGCTCCGCGCAATCGCTTTATTGCCCCAGGAAGCGCGTAATGCCTGCCGTCTGCGTGTTGTCGGAGAGCCGGGTATGCCCATGGAACCGTTATTTGATTTGGTGGATTCGCTGGGCATCTCGGAACAGGTTACATTCGATCTGCGTTTTGTTCCTGACGGCGAGGTCAACACGGTGTTGGAAAGCGCGGACATTCAGGTTTTTCCTTATCGCGTTATAGATGCTTCAGGTATTCTTACGCTGGCTATCGGCGTAGGCAGGACGATCGTTGCTTCCAAACTTGGAATGTTTGATGAACTGCTGCGTGACGGGACTCACGGCGCATTGGTGCAGCCGGATGACCCTCAGGCGTTAGCTGCGGCCTTGTATCCCTTTATTATGGATACCTCATCTCGTGTACGTGCCGCGCAGGCTGTAAGGGCTTTGGCAAATTCTATTCCTGACTGGTCGGGTATCGCACGGCTTACGCAGGAAGTTTATTCCCGCGCAAAACTTAATCCCGCGTAGTTGACCCGAATTCGTTCCCAGCCGGCATTACGGATGTCGCAAAGAGGGTGAGATGCCGGTAATCACACCTTAGCCTTCATGAGGCTAAGGTACGTTTTTTCGTACTTTTCCGACATGCGGCGTGCGCTGAAGCGCGATTCGATTTCTCTCGCCGCGTTCCGCGATATGCGTTCCGCAAGCCCTCCGTCATCCAATAACGCCTTTACGGATTCGACTATCGCTACCGGGTCTCTCGGTTTTATCAGGAGCCCTGTTCTCGAATCCTCGATTATCTCTCCTATGCCACCGACGTCGGATGCTATAACAGGTACACCCGCCGCCATGGCTTCAAGTATTACCATAGGGGTTCCCTCAGTTAACGAGGGCAGAAGCAGCATGTCCATGTCAAGCAGAATGTCCGTGGCGTCTTTCCTCCAGCCGAGGACAATGATTCGGTCCCTTAGCTTTCTCGATTCGACGAAGTTCTCCGTTTCTTTTTTTAATATACCTTCGCCGATCAATACAAAATATACGTCTCTCGTCGATCGGCATATCCTGTCGGCCGCCTCCAGTAGGTACGTTATCCCTTTTTCCGGGCCCAGGCGCCCGATAAAGCCTACCACCCTCGAGTCCTCTGAGATGTTTAAGCTCTGTCTCAGTGAACCTATCTCAGCCCCCGAGAACGACGAAACGTCAATACCGTTGTGGATTACCTCTATTTTTCGTTCGGGGACATGCAGTTCGATGAGTTTTTTCTTCGTATACTCGGAAACGGCTACAACTCTGTCGAAATATCTCAAAGACATGTCTCCCAAGCGTTCGTAAAAACTGGTTCTTGACGTCGCGTCAGTGGACCCGTGCTTCGTCGATACGATAACAGGCCCTTTAAGTGTTCTTTTCAATGTCGCGAGAAATATATCGCCTTTATAGCCGTGGGAATGTAGTATGTGAGGCGAGGTTCGCAGGCATATGCTCCTTAGTGTCAGAAACGCGCCTGTATCCAGCCTGCTCCGTGAGTCGACGACATGAACAGGTATCCGGCTGTCGTTAAGGAGTTCGAGGAACGAATTCCGGCCTGGCCTCTTGAAATATACCACCTCGAGACTCATGGATGATTTGATCTGCTCGCAGGCAAGGTTGCATATAACCCTTTCCGCCCCGTATATCTCGCCCCCTCCGGTGTAAACGTGCAGTATTTTCATTCCGGTTCGTGGATGCCTACTTTCCCGCTAAGAGAAACTTGCGGTAGCCGTCGATCTTCCCTTTAATACCGTACAGGTAATCGGTTTTAAAAGAAAGGAGCGATGCGCCGAGGAGCAGGAGCGCCTCCAATGCCTCGCGCAGAAAAAAACAGAATCTGAACTTAAAATTTTTTTTCCAGAAGTAGATGTGGTTGTAATTCTTATAGTAGATCGAGAACCTGTCTCTCCTGGTTATTCCGACAAAGTGGTGGGCAGTCGTCGCCGGATCGTATATAAGCTTCCGGTTCCTGCCTGCCCTGACGGAGAAATCCGTTTCCTCTCTGTAGCAATTGCCCCCGTAACTCTCGTCGAAATCTATGCTTCTCACGGCTCCGAGTTTATAGGCAACGATGCCGGGTAGGTGCATGACTTCACACCTCCACGGGCTGTCAAGTCTCGAAGAGACGAAGCCGCAATCCGTGATAGTCCCGACCCTGTCCGTCCCGAATAGATATTTTATCACGTTAAGTCCGGCCTCTTCGAATTTCCTCAGCCTGCCGCTGTCTCTATAGTGTATTATCCTGCCCGTGAATCCGCCGTTTTCACTGTCTCCTAGATTCTTTCTGGCGACCTCGATCCAGTTGGGGTCGAGTGGCCCGTCATCGTCGAGGAATATTACGAGGTCCTCGTCCGACATAGTCTCCCTCGCCTTCGAGAGCGCATGGTTCCGCGAAGCTACCATACTGTTTTTCTTTTTATTAAGCACCTCCTGTCTAGTGTAGTCTTCGAGGTAGTGCACCTCGATCTCGACGTGCTTCGACAGGAACTCTCTCCAGTCCTCTGGCAGCTCCCCTTTGGGTGTGATCAGTACGATCTTATCGGGCTTGACGGTTTGATTTTCGAGACTCGCGATTACATCCCTGAGCTTTTCTCTTGTAAAGAGTGTGGGGATAGCTGCGTATGTTCTCATGTCTAGTTTACACCTCTCCGGTACTCGGCCGAGCAGGCTTATTTCACTTTGTCCATCACGTTCTTGAGGTTTCGGCTGCTGTCGGTCTTATCCCACGTAACCTTATACCTGCCGGTTATGAACTCTATCCAGGCCAGGATATATGAATACTGGACAAGGAGGAAGTAATAGAGTTTACGCAGAAACCCTTTCCTGAATACGACCTCGATTACTCCGATCAGCGCCAATATAACAACAGCACTTATTCCGAGCGCTTCATACTTGTAGCCGTAATCGAGTGAGTTGAAGTAAAGACAAAGAGTTATGATTATGGCGATTGCGATTATCGGCGTGAAAACCCTGAGGACCTTGTGAAAGAACAAAAGCAGGTCGAACACAAACAGCTTGGGATTCGCGAACATTCCGATGTGTTTGAATAGTACTTGTATTGTTCCCACGGCTCTTCTCTTCTTTTGTTTGATCAGATCGTGTGAGTGTTCGACGGCCGGCTCGTAAACTACGGCTTCCGGTACGTATACCAACCGATAGCCTTTCTCTATTATCTGGAGCGACAGGTCGAAATCCTCGGCTAGCGATTTTTCGTCGAGTAAGATGCCCAGATCCTTCCTGAATGAATTGAATTCTCCGCTAAAATTTGTTATCGAGTATATATCGCTCTCGGCTTCTCTGATCTTTCCCTCGATCGACCAGTATAATTCCTCGCCTTTCCCGACGAGGTTAGCTCCCAGTGTGATGAACCTACCTCCCGCTCCGCCAACTTTTTTATCTGCGAACGGCTTAACTATTTGCTGAATGCTGTCCTTCTCGAAAAGGGCGTTTGCGTCGCTTACCAGAATTATCTCGCCTTTGGCGAATTGTATTGCGTGATTGACCGCGTTTGCCTTCCCCTTCCTCTCTTCCTGTCTGAGCACGATATGGTCGAGACTCGAAGCTCTTACTGTTTCCTTAGCCAGCTCAAACGTTTTATCCTTCGAGCCGCTATCGACGATTATCACCTGTATCAAGTCCCTCGGGTACAGCAGGGTGTCCAGGTTCCTTACCCTTTCGGCGATCACTTTCTCTTCGTTGAATGTCGGTATTATAATCGTTACGCTCGGCGTCCGTCCGGAGTTCCACCTCCCTTTATTAGAGATTAAAAAACCGAGGACGATCATAACTCCCGGGTAGAACAGGTAGGGCGCAATGATTAGAAAAATTAAAAAAAGTATCAGATATATCATAATATTCTCTTGTGAAATTCGTTTTTACAGCATCATCAAACCGCTGTTGGATCGCTATAAGTATATCTCTCTATCCGGTAATGATGCAGAATATTCCCCGGAACCCGTATAATGTTAATGTTATTCTGCGGCTAGCGGTTCAGGTATACGGACCTTCGGTCATCATATCTACCCCGATACCCAAAGCCGTTATCTGATCCGTATTCGGCCCGAGCCTGGATTCTGTATAGGTTGAACAGTACCGATGCGATCGATATCGTCAGCCATAGCATCTTATTCAGATCGAGGGAGACGAAGAGTGCGGTGAAGAGGTATCCCAAAAAACCAATCTCGAGGGCTGAGGCGTAAGCACGCAAATAAAAACTGTTATCCCCTTTGAATCTCTCGACTGTCTTTATTTCCTTCCAAGTCAGATACAGTATGAGCATAAATGGTATGAATCCCACGAGTCCGGTGCCTGTCAACACTTCAAAATACGTATTGTGAGCATAAAAGCGATAGGGGTTGTGGAGAATGATTTGTCTCAGTCCCACGCCCAATATGGGATATTCGCTGAAAATCTTCGGTGTAAGTTCGAAATAAAAATAATATCTCAAATTAAGAGACTCGTCCTTGACGACCGATTCCTTGCTCGACAGCACTTTCAGCGTTTCCATTCTGGCTATTATGTCTTCCGAGAAGAAGTGGTAGATCAATGCGAACGCCAAGATCATGCACGGGATCGAAACGGCAAGAATCTTGATCCTGTTCTTTCCAGTGGATAGTTTGAAAATAGCCAAAATCAGCATTGCGCAGAGGGCAAGGAACGCGCCTCTCGAATAAGTGAGAATTACACCCAGAGTTATCGTTGCGGAAATTACTATGGAGGCGATTTTATATAATCTATTCCGGGTTATGATAATATTAAGAACAGAGAGCGGAATCATGACCAGGAGTAATGCGGCGAATTCATTCTGGTCTCCCCATAACCCTCCGTAACGCATTAGATCGTAGCCGGTCGCCCTGCCGAATTGAAAGAATATCGGGCTGATGATCGAGAAAAAACCTCCTAACAGCAGCGCCCACGTCGCCAGGTAAAGCGTTCTCGTATCCCTGATCATCAGTATCAGGACGAAACAAAGGATGATCGACAGCCATAGCGTCAATAACAATGATAAGCTGAAAGACGGCTGGCCTGATACCATGACCGAGAGAATCGCCGCCCCTCCGAACAGGATCATGACCAGAACCTTCTGGCTCGAGAATACGTCATGCAGGTACTTGACGGATCCGGTAATGATGACGAGAAATACAAGGTATGCCCCTGCCATCTTGGTCAATGTGGCCGTCACGCTGCCCTGCAATACGAACAGGGTCTCCATAGGCACCAGTGCGAAAAAGATCGACACTGCGATCCATGGTCTGTTAATGGTCAATAAGAGGTAAGCTCCGCCTAATAGGCCGGCAATGAGCAGCTTGGAAACTCCGTTAAGACCTATATAATAGCCTACTAGGGCGCCGATTATTATGCCGGAGAATATAAAAACGTATTGAAGGTTTGAATTCGCTAGATTCAATCTCTGCATCGAAATCTCATTTGCCTGTATGTATTTTTAAAACCCTCTATCTGGGAAATATTTTTTTTCAGGCCTTTATCCGCTGCGGAAAATACCGGGTCTTCGCTTCCTTAAGCTTTATGAAAGTTTCTGTTCCCAATAGCGCCAGCGCCAGGTTATAATACAGCCTCGCGTCGAATTGATAGGCCCTTATCGCTCTGACGAATGTTTTAATGCCATCTTTGGTTCTTCCGAGGTAGCAGTAAGTAACCCCTAGCAAAAGCATATGATTGCTGTAGGCTCTCTTATCGCTTGCAAACAGCTTCCGGTGTTTTGACAATATTCTCTCGACTCCGTTTATGACCGTAACGTAATTTTTAGTCATCGCCGTCTGATGGCTGCGGTATTTCGCCAGCGGTTCCTTGACAAAGTCATACTCATATTCTTCTGCGATGCGGATCCACATATCGTAGTCTTCTCCGTAGGGGATCCCCTCATCGAACAGGCCGACTTTGTCAAAACATGCTTTTTTCAGGGCGATGGTAGAGGTGGTAATAAAATTCTGGAACAGCATTTCTTTCAGTACGTTATTCCGATATAGCGGAATCGAGGTTTGCAGTACATGATCGTCCGCCGAATCGACTACCAGGCTTCCCGTGTAAACGCACCCTAGGCTCGTGGTACCTCGATCCAGTACATCGATCTGCTTCTCGAGCTTGTCAGGAAGCCATTCGTCATCGTCGTCCAAGAAGGCAATATATCTCCCCCGGGAGAGAGTCACGCCGATATTTCTGACAGCGGCGATCCCCTTGTTCGATGTATTCTTTATAACCCGCAGCCTTTTGTCGGCGATACCATCCAGCACCGCGGACGTGGTGTCTTTGGAACAGTCGTCTATTACTATCAGCTCAAAGTCCCTGTAAGTTTGTGAAAGAACGCTGTTTATCGAAATATTAAGTAATTTCGCACGGTTATATGTCGGTATAATAACGCTCACATTCACCATCATTTAAAATTATACATCGGAATGACGGCTTAGGATGCAGATAATTTTATATTATTCACGATTCGTTCCCTTATCAGATTCAAGACAGCTTTCCGTTCGTAAAGCTGTGCCGTTTTGGCCCTCGCTGCCGTGCCTATTTTTTCGCAAAGCGAGGGGTTTCCGAGCAGCTCTATGCAGGCCTCGGCGAACATTTTCGGGTTGTCATGTATGAGGATCTCTTTTCCCGGGGAGAACTCGATACCTTCGGCTCCTATCTCTGTCGATACCACGGGTTTCGCGTATGAAGCGGCTTCTATTATCTTATACCGCGTTCCCCCTCCGGCGAGTATGGGGGTTGCGATTACACGGGCTCTGTCATAAAGACTGCCGAGATCGTCTACGAAACCCGGTATCTCGATGCCTGGGGCGTATGCTCCGCGTTTCTTCAGCTTGCCAGGCGGTATTCCCGCTATTATCAGCTTCGAGCCGGGAAATCGGGCTTGTATATAAGGCCATACCTTCTCTGCCAGAAACTCTGCTGCGTCTATGTTAGCTCCATAATCCGAACCGAGGAACAGTAAATTCGGTACTGCCGTGAAAGGTCTTAATTCGGGTATCTCTACGGTATTTGGTATGATAAACGCATTCGGCTGTCCGAACTCGCGCTCTATGTAAGCGCGGTCCTTTTCGGAGCAAACGTAGGTCTCGGTCGCCAGCTTTACCGCTTTGTTCTCTCCCGATTTCAAAGCCGGTATGAGCAGGTACAGGAACTTACTTTTCAAGGTTCTCTGTTGTTCAATCGATCTCGACAGGACTATATGCTCTATGTCGTCGAAATCAAAAAAAACGGGAGGCAGCTTCGCATCAGTCAGCATCAGCGGGCACATCGAGGGAAGCCTGTGAGCGAATATGGCGTCGGGCTTTCTTATGAGGCATTCTTCCATGGCAAGGACTTGCATCCTCCCGCTTACCTCTGAATACCCGTACTGGTTGAAGATGCTGCATATACCTTTCGCGAAAGACACTATTTTATCGAACAACGTTCCTTTCTTGTACTCAGACATTGGGCAGAGAAAAAGATTTATTTCAGCGTTCCAATGCTTCCTTAAAGATCGTTCCAGCTCCGAAGTCTCGCCAGGCGTGTAATGAGAGCCTGGAGGGGTGTAAAAGAGCATGTCCAGTTCGGCCAGTCCCTTGAGGGCCTCGATGAACGTTCCCATCCGTTTATATACCCCGTGGACCTTGGTTCGCGGGTCGTCAGGAAAATATCTTGATATGAATAGGATACGCATGTTCGTGTCGATCGCCTTTGCTTGAGCTATCGAGTCGCCGCTTCAGTCAAGCAGGTTAAAACTGCTCCGCCGGAATTACGGATTCAGTCCGTGGTTCACTCAGAGATGGCTAAGACAATTGTCTTTTATATATATCGGTAACGCCGGCTACCATACTGTCGGCTGAGAACTCCTTCTCCACGAGTGTTTTTCCTGCCAGGGCCATCTTTTTGGCCAGAGCGGGGTCCGAGACGAGTGTGTTAATACTGTGCGCCAGAGCCTGGGTATCCCCCGGCGGGACCAGGTACCCCGTTTCCCTGTCCCGGATCAATTCGTTTACCCCGCCGATATCGGATGCTACCACAGGCTTTCCGGCCGCCATAGCTTCCATGATGGATAAAGGTAATCCTTCGTAAAGAGAAGGCAGAACGAATATGTCGCATCCGCTCAGTAACTCCGGAATGTCATTTCTCTTACCCAGGAATACCACTCGGCCTTCTAAACCCAGCTCACATGCCTGATTCTCGAGGTTTGTCTTTTCGGGACCGTCTCCGACGAATACGAAGATCGTTCCCGGGACATCAGCCGCAGCCTGTAATAGATAGACGTGTCCCTTTTGTTTGTCCAGACGCGCAACTGTGAGCACGATAGGACAAGTTTCTCTGTTTTTCCTGATAGAGCTGTAAACGTCGTCACCGGACACGTTGTTGGCTCTGGTGTTGTAATTCTCAAGGATGATTCCATTGTGCACGACTTCGATTTTATTGTCCACGGCTATTCTCTCTCTTAGCTGTCTTGCTACATCGTATGATACTGCGATGTATTTGTTTACAGGATAGGAAATCAGTTTTTGCTCTATCCGGCCCCGGCGCCATCCGACTTCCGAATACAGGTGCTGAGTCGCAATTATGATCTTTACCCGCGCGAAATATGCTGCAAGGATACCGTAGCTGCATGAGAGCGGCCAGTTCAGGTTCGCATGGAATATCGCCGGTCGAATGCTTCTCAATACCTTGCCGAATTGAAAGATATTTTTGTAATCATAATAGCTTTGTATAACGGGCACGGTTATTGTATGCACTCCTATTGCTTCGGCATTTTCGATGAAGGAAGAAATGCCGGGGCTCTGGTGATACGCGAGTACCGGATGCCAAATATTCCGGTCCAGTTTTTTCAAAATTGTGAATAACACCTGTTCCGCGCCGCCGAAGCTTTGACTGTCGATATAATAAACTATAGTGTTGGGCATATCTGGGGTTTCTTGCCGGATTTGATTTTTGCGATTAATTGTTTTCTGTTTTTGTCGTTTCTTAAAGCGGTCCAGACCCCGAGCCAGAAGAAATAATCCATAGCTAAAGAAAATAGCCTCTCGAAAACCTTGATGTTTTTTCTCTCGGTCTTGCTTATGATGCTGATTATGAGGTTACTTGCCGGCGGGATCAGCATGCTTGTCCATATAAGGAATAGACGGAGGGATCGCCACTTCCATCCGGTATAGTTATATTCGATGAGCTTGAGCTCGTTGAATGTATCAGGATGCAAGTTAACTAATTGGACGGCATTCTTTCCCGAATTAATTGTTTTATAAGCGAGCCCTTTGAAGTCATCATCATAATGCTGAATACACATGGCATAGGGGTTGAAGATGATTTTTATGCCTCTGTTCAGCAGCCGGTATGCAAATTCTACATCTTCGTAACCGTAGGATTTATAGCTTTCATCGAACAGGCCGACTTCGGTTATAACGCTCTTTCTTATAGAAAAATTCCCGCCGTAAAAATCCCAAATACGCAAGTTGTAGTCGGGTCGCGAAAGTTTCTCAAGATGAGTATTGAACTTATCCGTAATTTGACCGATCGTCGGCGATGCGTTCGGATCTAATTTGATAGGGGCGGCTCCTACGATACAAACATGCGGATCGATCTGATGCGCTGCATAATGGGAGCCCACTAATTCAGCCGAAGGTTCCATGTCATCATCCAATATGATCACCAGGTCGCTGCTTGCTGCACGGATCCCGCTGTTACACGCAGCTGCCTTTCCTCTGTTCCTTTCCCATATGTAGCGCAGTAAATATGGGGCCTTAAAGTTGTCGATCATCTCCTTGGACCCGTCTTCAGACCCATCTATGGAGACTATTACCTCAAATTCGTGTTGAGGGAAAGATTGTGCATTCAGGGCGGTCAACAAGCGTTTCAAAGAGTCGCATCGTTGATATGTCGGTATTACTATACTGACCTTGATCATGCTATATAAGTAAAATATTCTTGCTGTGCAATATTCTTTTAAAAATTTTTTTAACTGACCCTGGCACCTTGCTTTGCATGACCAGCATTTGTTTTGCCATTATTCCGATCGGGGAATCCGCCGTATTTATCTTACATAAAAAATTTAACATACTTATATCAACGCCCATATTAAACCTGGGTAACGCAAACATGTCGTTGTCCAAATCAACGAAACTTTCTTCGGTGGTGCAGGCCGTATAATATCCGGCCTCACTTGCCAATATTTTCACGCTTTCGTTGTAATCGCCGTAGGGGTACGCTATATGCCTGACTTCGTGTCCCAGGATTTCCTCAAGCTTCCGGCGCGACCCCGAGAGTTCTCCAAAGCAGTCATTTGACGAGATTTTGCTTAAACGCGGATGACTCATGCTATGAGATGCGACTTCAAATCCCATCGAGTCCAGCATGGTTACCGTCGCCCAGTCGATGATCTGAAATTCGACGTTCACTTCTGGTATCATCCAGCTGCTTTTTCGTCCTGCATAATCCGTGGGGATGTAAAATACGGCGGTGAACCCGGTACTCTCAAGTATCGGTACCGCATTATCTATTGCATCCTGCAAACCGTCGTCAAATGTGATTATGACGGGTTTCGAGGGCGGTTTTGCGGACCCGTTCTTATAATCTAATAGTTTGCTGAAAGTGATGGGAACAAAACCCAGAAACTTAAGAGCTTTCATCTGCGCTTCAAACGCTTTCGGTGTGACCGTGTATTCGAGGAAATTCGGATGCGGCTCACGGCTTATCTGATGATACATTAGTATGGGAATGTTGAGATTCATGGGGTTATCTTGTGGCAAGCCTCGCTTTGCGGCTTTCCTTCAACCAGGATTTCGTATGTATAGTCATATTAATCCAATTCTACCGGATTCGGAACTGTTTAAGCTCGCCGGGCGCTTCTTCAATCAATTTATCAGTATTCTGAGTAGTCATTATTTCGGATTTTTTTAATTCATTCTATTTTCCGGAGCTGAGGCGAGGGCTTTGGTTAGTACTCAAGTGCGCGATACATCGTCCCCGGCTAATTATCATCGACTAACCATTCGTATTGTAAAAGGGAAGTGGCTTGCTCGCGTGAAGGAATCTTGCCCGATCCGTATATATCTTCCGTTTCTATGTCGAAGTGCCCTGCGTTCTCGATCTTATCGGCGCTGATCATACCTCTTCTTATTTCGAGATCCGCGACACATCGTCCGGGCGTGAGGGATAATTCCTCTGTCAGGCACGTGACGCTTCCCACCGGAGGAAGGATTTCCGGGAGCCCGTTTAAAATATCGCTATCGAGGCGCAGTATGTTTATGCGTGTCCTGAAATCCCGGATCTTAATTATAAAGCGCGGGTAACGTATCGGATTCTTGGCCGTATAACCGATCTTGATTTTCAGACGGCATCCCGGCTGTATAGGTTTCCCGGCCTCCGAATTCTCGATCTTGAGCGATGTTGCCGTAACGCTGCAGTCACCTTCGTGGTCGGGTCTCTGGTCTAAAGGGAGCTCATAGGTCGAGTTCATCGATTGCATATACTGTTGAACGACCTGATCGGTCGAGCCCTCGCAAACTTTCTGTCCGTTTTCGAGAAAAATAGTTCTTTGACATAGAGAAAGGATTGCCGCCATGTCGTGGCTTACGAATAACACCGTCCTGCCTTCGGAAGTCGCCACGTTGTTCAATTTGCCGAGACACTTTTTCTGGAATGCTGCGTCCCCTACGGCCAGCACTTCATCTATGAGGAGGATCTCGGGTTCGAGGTGCGCAGCAACTGAAAATCCGAGGCGGATCCTCATACCCGAGGAGTAATACTTCACAGGAGTGTCTATAAACTGGTGGATTTCCGAGAAATCGACAATCTCATCGAACTTCCTCTCAATTTCCTGTCTCCTCATTCCGAGTATCGCACCGTTTAAAAAAATATTTTCTCTCCCAGTCAATTCGAAGTGGAATCCCGTGCCTACTTCAAGCAGGGATGCTATGCGGCCGTATATATCGATCCTCCCTTCAGTAGGTTCTGTAATGCCCGTTATAATTTTAAGCAGTGTGCTTTTTCCGGCGCCGTTTCGTCCTATAATTCCTACTACTTCTCCCCGGCTGACGTCGAAGTTAACATTTTTCAGGGACCAAAAATAATTCTGGGAGGCGTCATTTTTACCGTTAGCCGTGCCGGGTCCGTAACTGTTCGGTCCGCTCTTGGCGTAAAAGGCTGAGATCAGTTTGTTATAGCCCCTTGAGGTAAAGCTCGTAATGCTGTCCCTTATAGTCCTGTACTGATTCCTCTCGCCTATTCGATACTTTTTACCTACGTCCCTGACTTTTATAATTATATCGCTCATGTTAAATCACATCCGCAAACGTTCTCTCCATGCGTCTGAAATACAATAAACCGCCTATTAACAGGCACACTACCATAATGGACGATACGATAACCAGCGGCCAGCTTCCGTTTGATTGACCGAGAAGCGCCCATCTAAAGCCCTCGACCACCCCGGCCATCGGGTTAAGACCGTACAAGAACCGCCATTTTTCCGGGACGAGGCTGCTGGGGTACGCAATAGGTGTAAGGAAAAGCCATATTTGAGTAAGGAACGGGATGAGGTGGCGAACATCCCGGTACTGAACATTTAGCGCGGATAACCACAAGCTTACAGCAAGAGCTGTCGCCATTGCGAGCAGTATGAATAGAGGCAATGCCAGTATCGCGGCCGAAGGTATTATCCCATAATAAAATATCATTGCTAACAATACAAGGAATGCAATGCAGAAGTCGACCAAACCCGCAATTATGGAGGAGCAGGGGAGTATTATTCGCGGAAAATATACCTTTGTGATCAGGTCGTAATTGTTGACCAGGCTATTACTAGCGTTTGTGAATGAGTTTGCGAAGAGTTGCCATGGCAGCAGTGCAGCAAAAGAGAAGACGGGGTATGGGAGGCCGTCAGAAGGTACTTTTGCCAGATTGCCGAAGAATATTGTGAACACCACCATAGTCATGAAAGGCTGAAGCACCGCCCAGGCAACACCCAGCGCTGTCTGTTTGTACCTGACTTTTAGGTCTCTCCAAATAAGGAAATAAATTAATTCATGGTATTCATAAAGTTCCCTCAACCTCAGCGACAGACCCTTTTGCGGCTCCCGCACCGTAAGAGCGTTTTTGTGCTGCGGGTCAACCGCTTTCAAGATCTCCGCATGCTGCGGTTTTATTATCTTTGATGTTGTTTTAGTTTTCTGCATTAGTATTATATTGATGCTGACCTAAGAGCCATTAATATGATTGGGAAATCGGTTACTTAGACTCCTAAAATTATAATGCAAAAAAACCGATTATAAAGCAACTCAGTCACAAGTAAAAACTTTATAGGCAAGGGTGAATTAAAGTCGAATGATCTCAGAACCCGTCGTAATATTTCTGTTATAACCCTTGTATAGGCAACTATATAGTATAGACTTTTTATTAAATCAAATCGGCGGGTTAAAGTAGTAGTTTATATATGTCCGAGCAATGCCGGCTCTCAAAATATATCGTCCCGCGGTCCGGATTGTTATAAGTAGCCATGTTTCCACAAGCTATTACAGCTGCACTGGAATTCTTGAAAGGATACGGTTAGCTTGATTGTTTACTAGATTCTGGGTCTTGAATTGGAATGTTCTTTATAGCTCAATAATTCGCAATTGTAAAGGGAAGTCGGAGCACCGATAAGAGGATGCTATGTTCGGAGCCATCGGACTGGACGGATTAATCTCGTTTCTTGCTGTCCTGGCAGCGATACCGCTTTTATGCAGTTTGGCGTCCAAGATGGGGTTTTTTGATCAACCCGGAGGCCGAAAACGGCACGAGCGGGCGATTCCGCCGGTTGGCGGATTGGCTATATTCCCGGTTTTTATAGTAATGGTAATGTTTACCGGGGTGAATTCGTCTGAAGCCTGGTTCTTCGCAGCGTTGATTCTTTTACTTATAACAGGCGTAGTAGATGACGGTTATTCTCTTCCGGCATGGCTTAAACTGGCTGTTCAGATTATAGCGGCCTTACTCCTCGTCGTACCGGGCAATCTACGTATTTACGAGCTCGGAGACCTGTTCGGGTCGGGAATGTTATGGACCGGGTGGATGGCTATTCCGTTCTCGATCATCTCCATCGTATTAATGATAAACGCCGTCAACCTGATAGACGGATTGGACGGCCTTGCGGGAGGACTGGGATTGATCATAGTGGCGTGGTTGGGTATTTGCAGTTTTAATGCCGGGAGTCTGGATGGTGAGTCCCATACGGTCGTTCTGGCCGGGGCGCTTGCCGGGTTTCTCGTTTATAATCTACGCCACCGGTTTCGTAAAAGGGCCAGCGTTTTCTTGGGGAACTCCGGCAGCCTTGCCCTTGGCTTGACTCTGGCATGGCTGACCATAGGGCTATCGCAGGGGGAGGAAGCCGTTATCCGGCCGATCTCTGTCGCCTGGCTTCTGGCTCTTCCCATATACGATATCTGTGGGCAGTTCGCGCGGAGAATCAGCTTGGGACGGCACCCGTTCGATCCGGACAGGCATCACTTTCACCACCACTTCTTGTATGCCGGGCTCTCGGACGGTCAGGCGACCGCCGTAATCCTCGGGATCTCATTTTTTATGGGACTCGTGGGTGTCGGCGGGATATGGTTGGGCTTACCCGAGTATTATCTGACTTATATATGGATATTACTCCTCTTGCTACACATATATCTCTCTATGAGACCCCTTCGCTACCTGGAATTATTGTTGCCGTTCCGCGGTAAGAGTATAGATAATATAATCGGTCAATTAATTCTGGAATCCGGTGCGATTAAAGAATCCCAGCTTCTCGAAGCGCTTGAATATCAAGGCAGATACGGAGGGAAAACGGGCGAGATACTTATTGAAAAAGGGTACATATCGGAGCCGGAGTTGAATTTCTTTCTGAATTTGCAGATAGTGAGGAATGCAAACGCACAAGTCGTCGACGCCAATCGGAAGAAAGAATTCTTATTAGGGGAAATTATGTTAGCCTCTAAAATGATAACAAACGATCAATTACAGGAAGCGTTGGCGTATCAGGAGAGAAAAGGCGGCTGGATAGGTCAGGTTCTTCTTAACATGGGCTATATTTCGGAGGCAGGTCTAAAACAATGTTTAGAGACTCAGTACTCGATAAGAAAGAAGAACGAAATAAGAATATGATCGCCTCCGCGGACGGCGGATCCTGCCGATGCTTGAATAATCAGGATGCTTCGTTTGTTTTATGAATAACCCTGTATAAGTGATCTGTCATGCTCACGGACAGACCAAGAAGAAAGGTAAAATAATACGCATTTGAAGGAATCTGGAAAACGAACTCGGTGATTGCGTGCGCCATCATTCCGAACATCCCGCTTAAACACCCCAGTGTGAGATAAAAGCGAAGAGGGTCTTTCTTCGGATTGAAATCTTTGACGGCTCCGATAGCGGTGATAAAGTACGATATCAATCCAGTCAACACCAGAGCGAAACCCAAGATGCCTGTCTCGACAATCAGCTCTATGTAGTCGTTATGAGCGTGGTCATAGACGTAGGGTCCCGCGGCTTCTTTTTTGTAGAGCGTATAAGCCAGGTTAAAATTACCGAGGCCGGAGCCGAATAAAGGGAAGTCCGCTATTAGGTTAAGTGAATCTTTCCATATCGAGGTGCGATTGGGCAATTCTTTGATAGTTTCAGAAAATTTTTCAATAACCGGATCCAACCCTATCCATATAGAGTAGACGATTACAAGCACGAAGAATGCTCCCAGGAAAATTTTGAGCGAGCCGCTTTTTTTATTTCGGGAAAACAGTATGTAGAAGGAGAGAATTGACACCACGAATGAAAAGATGGCCCCTCTCGATTGAGCGAGGATCATGCTTATGGCGGAAAAGGAAGTGGCGAATAAGAGTATAAGCCGCGTCGATAGGTGTATTTTCAATCTGTCCGCCCTTCGGCTCGGGACCGAGCCCTTATTCGACCCTAAGTAGAGAATGTATCCCAGAAATAGAGGTATTACGACGATGAGCAGTCCGGCTAAGTGGTTCGGGTTGATGTAGGTTCCAGATGCGGGTACCTTGGTCCCGCTGATTATATACTGAAGCAGCCCGATCAGTGATTCTACCATGGCTATCGTGAATACGATCCAGAAGAATCTTTTTATTCGTTTGCTCGACCTGATATAACTTGACACCGTAAAGAAAAAAGCCGCATACGAGAGATATAGGAGAAGTTTTTCATACGTTAAGAACGGGTAGAGGCTTAGCGCGTCGGACAGCTTGACGCCGTTGCCGAATATGTAATTCAGGGCTTCGCTTCTTCCGTGAAACAACTCCGCCTTGTGCGGGGAAATGAGCCTGAGGATAAACTCCGGGAGATCCAGGGTCTGAAACAGGATGATACCGAAAAAAAGTGCGAAAAAAACATATAAACGGGAAGGCAGTATATGTATGCGTCTTTTGAGTATTTCACCGATCAACCATACGCCAGATGTCAAAAAAGAGATTATCTCGATCAACGAAACGGACCATGTCTCGACATTCCCATACGGGAGTGGCGAGGCAAGTATCGTTATGATGCCGCACGTGATTAAAAAGGGAATTAGTCTTTCGTTTACAAATCGCATTTATGTCGATTCCGCTCTATCTTATTTTTTTCAAACTTACGTCGTCTATCCAAACCGTTCCGGCTATATTCCCATAGACACGGCTACTCGTGTAACGACGCAGAACGATACTCAGTAGTTCACAGCCGCGAGGCGTTTCGAATGTTACCGAGACCGGGTGCCAGTCCGTCGTGCCCAGAATTTCCTCTGATTTTACGTTTAATTCACTTGTCTGTATGCAATAAATTTCCCAGAAAGGACCGTTTTTTGTGGGCAGGTCCCTGCTCCTCATCAATGAACTCAGCTTATACTCGGTATGCTCCTCTACAGGTATATTCTGCCGAAAATGGTAAAAATCAATGTTGGTGCTTCCGTCGAATTCTATCCTGACGGAGTTTCCCCTATCTTTATTCGTCTCCAGCTTGACTTGAGCCCCTTTTACGCTGCTGAAAGTCCAATCGAAACCGCTATTGGTGAGCCCTTTCTCAAAATCCCCGTTCCAGATACCCTCCCAGTCTCCGTATTTCCCGGCCCAGGCATTTTTGGCGCTCCTCGCCATGTTCTTGTTGATTAGTGTGCTGACGTATCTAAGGAATGTATACTCCGAGATTTCGTCGGTATCTGATAATTTCCCCCAGACCTTTTGGGCCTCGGATATCCTATCGGTGTCCATCAGGAAGTTCAGATAATCGTCGAGGGCTGTTTCAGGAATAACCGGCAGTATGCTGTCTCCATTCCGCAGCGATTGCCAAAGTACAATGAAAGCCTTCCTCCGCCTTTCCGTGTCATATTCAATGACCGCATGCAGATTTCTCTTAAGCGCTTCTTCGTCCCCGAGCCTTGAAGCCAGAATACCGGCGGCCCACCTCAGGGATACGACACCCGGAGCAAGCTGCGTGGCCTGGTTGAGAGCGTATAACGCTTTCTCCCTTTTGCCTTCCGTCGAGAGGAATTCTGCCAGGTAATACCAATAGTTGTAATTCAAAGGGTTGAGCTGTAGTGCTTTCCTGTAAAGTTCGAATATCTTTTCGCGAGGCGCCGTGAAGTCGTAATTCTCGTAATACTGGGCCAGGAGGAAGTATAATTGCGAGTTTTCACTCTCTACCTGGATGGCTTCATTTAACCCGGCCGGGGGAGGGTCTTCGGCGTAAACATAGGAAAGCCAGCCCTTTGCGGAGTTCCATGTTAGAAACAGCGTTATCGATATTGTCAGTAGTACGGATATATATAGAGAAAGCCTCGAACCTATCGTAAATTTCATATGACAAGCTGAATTAAATAGCTGTATACGGATAAGTGACTTTTGCAGGTGAAGTTAACTTGATAACGGGAAAATATCCCCGAGACTTGAATAAACTATATGGATTTACCCAAATCGTCCTGTTTCAAGTTCTCGGCGGATTTTGCGGCTGCGAGCTTCTTCTTCTCCTCGTCTTCACCGTAATAATAATTGTAAGACTTGTAGTAGTAACTGTTCTGGTTGAGCTCAATTCCGTTGACGATAACGCCCAGGAAATTCGCCTTCAAGCTCCACAGCCTGTCTATGAGCTCCCTTATGGAATTCTTTGGTGTCTTGCCGGCTCTTACGACCACTGCTACGCCGTCGACCATGCTCGATATTATGTGCGAGTCGACGAAACCCAGTGCCGGCGGGCCGTCAACTATTATATAGTCGTATTCACCTGTTAATGACTGAATCAACTCTCTCATGCGGTTAGAGCCCAGGAGCTCAGCGGGGTTGATGGGTAAAGGACCTACGGGTAGTACGTACAGATTGGGTATCTCCCCTTGTGATATAACATCGTTCAGATTCGAATTGCCGGTCAGATAGCTGCTGAGTCCGTTCCCGTTATTACCGAGAACTGTTCCTATCCTCGGCCGCCTGAGGTCTGCCTCCAGCAGAAGTACTTTACTGCCGGCCTGCGCAAAGGAAGACGCGAGGTTAATAGACACCGTCGTTTTTCCTTCTGCGGGGAAGCAGCTGGTTATCAGGATTGTGCGCGGGGGCTTCCCGGGGGTCGAAAGTAAAAGGGATGTCCTTATGGTCCTGAACGATTCGGCGATATGCGATCTTGGGTCGAGCAGGAACGATTTCTCTACCGGTGAGCCAAGACTGTCTGTCGGACTCGATTCGAATACCCCGCCGAGGACGGGCAGTCTCAGCTTGTCTCTTACCTCTTCGGAGGTCTTCACTGTATTGTCGAAAAACTCCATGACGAATGCCAGGAACACTCCACCGCCCAAGCCTATGATAAATGCGAACAGAAGATTTAAAGTCACGTTGGGCTTAAACGGAATGACCGGTATCTGGGCGTAATCCACTATTTGAATATTGCTTGCCTTGATAGCTGAGGAAACTTCGGTTTCTTTAAGCCTTTGTAGAAGGGTGTTATATATGGTTTCGTTCGATTCGACCTCTCTCTTTAATATGTTGTACTGGATCGACTTGTCATTCAGCGCCGAGGCAAGCGTCTTTTGTTTCTGATAACTCTCCCTGAGAGTTTCTTCTTTCTTTAACGCCGCTTCATAATCCGACTTTATGGAAGAAGCCACACTGCTTTCGGCTTCATTGATTTTTCTTTGTAATTCCGCCACCCTGGCTCCGAGCTCTTTAACCTTCGGATAGCCCGATTTGAATGTAGCGCTTAACTGGCTGTACTCGGAGTTCGCTTTGGCGAGCTCTCCTTTGAGACCCAGTATATAGGGATCGCCTAAAACCATTGGCAGTGCTTCTATGTTGCCGTCCTGTACATGCTTATAGAGCGACTCCTTTTCCAGTCTCGTGGTTTCGGCCTTTGCCAGTGCGTCGTTCAGCTCCGAGAACGTATGATAGGTAATGTTCATCTTTTCGTCGAGAGAAACGATGTCGTTTTTCTTGGCGAATTCGTTGAGTCTCTCCTCGGACTGTTCGAGGTTTGCCTGTGCCTGTTCGATCTGTTTTCTCAGGAAATCCCTGCCCTGCTTCGTAGCATCCAGCTTCCTGTTTAGTATCCACTCTATGAACGTATTGGCCAACGTATTTACGGCGTCAGCCGCGAATTTGCGGTCTTTCGATACGTAGCTCACCTCGACAAGGCGCGAATTCCCGACGGGTGCGATCTGAAGACCGCCGATGAAGGTGTTTATCACCGAGTCCTGCTTGCTCACTTCGGCGAGGGCCGCCGCCTCCGCGGGGGAAAGTGCAGGGCCTGTATTGGACGGCTTGACGATCATCTTCTTTATTCCGCCGATAGTGCTTCGTATCAGGCCCTTGACGCTCGACACGGCTCTCGATACGATGTTAGGCTTGTTGTTTTTTGCCTCGAGCTCCAGCCTCTCGGCCAGGTTCAGCTTCTCGACAACCAGTTTCGCAAGGGATTGGCTTTTCAGGAGGAGGTACTGAGTTTCATAAAACTCTTCGGATTTCGTTTCGAGCTCGACGACCTGGTCAAAGTTTACGACTTTGGGGTTTTCAAGCGAGATTTCGAGCTTCGCCGTGGCCTTAAATTCAGGTTTCGTCATTAGTGTGGATATGAGGGTCGATATCAATACTATGGCGAAAAAGGCGATGATGATTTTCTTCCGCCTGAGCACGACTTCCAGATAGCGGTGAATCGGACTCTCTTCGTCAACCGGATAAGCCCTCAGTATATCGGGCGTATTCGGGTACGTACGCAGAGCCCTCTCCTCATTATCGGGTACAAGATTCCTCCCCTTGTTATCTCCAATCATATTATCCCTGTTGCCGTTTTCCATTTTACGTTTTCTCTTCCTGATTCGTTTTGATGCTACTGAACGCCGACGCTGAACGGCGGGAAGAACAATCCCAGCCTGATAGTGTCGAAGAAGTTTCTTATGGCGTTTTTACCCACTACCACGACGTCCTGATCCTCTAAAACTATATCCGGGCTTTTTCCTTCCTTTATTTCATCCAGGTTTATTTCCGTGACCTGCATTTGTCCCTTCTTGTTTCTGATCAGGCTTACGTCCGACTCCTCGGCAACTCTCGAGACTCCGCCGGCGGCGGTGATCGCCTGGCTTACCGTCATGTCGTCCTCTATGCGGAATGTCCCGGGATCGTTCACGGCTCCATCCACATATACTACACCCGCTTCGGGTATGTATACAACGTCTCCCATATTTATAGGAATATTGAGATCGGATTTCCCTTCATCCAGAAGTTCGTTGAGGTCGATCTGTACCGATTTCTCCTGTCCCTGCTTGCTCTTGCGCGTAACGTATGCGATTTCACTTGCATCATCGTTCAATCCCCCCGCCAAAGCCAATGCGTCCAGCAGGTTACCCTTGCCGAGGAGCTCATAGGTGCCCGGGTTTTTCACGCTGCCTATAACGGCCACCCTCTGGCTCTTGAATTCCTTTATCGCGACAACGACATGCGGGTCGTGCATGTATTTTGCGGTCAGTTCTTCCTTGATACGTTCCTCCGCACCCTGGGCCGTAAGCCCTCCGACCTCCACCTTGCCGAGGAGAGGGAACGAAATAGTGTCTTGGGAATTCACCCTGGCTTCCGTGTTAAGCTCGGGGGCTTCTAACACCTCGACGCCGAGGAGGTCTCCCGGTCCGATCAGGTAATCCGTCGCAACGTCCGAGCTGAAAGATTCCTGAATCAGTTTGCGGTTCAGCTCCTCTGTCTCGGGATTCACGTCCCTTTTTGCCTGGGGCAATGTAACGGACTCTCCCGATTTGGATCCGCCGAAGCACCCGGTATGCATGATGCCGGCGAGCATCACTAATGCTATGCCCCACACGAAACGCTTGTTCAAATTATACCCCTCCTGACCCATAAATTAATTATACACCCTCAATTTGAGCGAAGCATAATCTTTATAGTGAAATTGTTTACTTTGCGCGTTTGACCGTAAATTTTCTATTCGGCCGACCTGAGAACGTTGCTGGCGTTTGGATCCTCAGAGTTGCCGCAGAGGGCACCGCAGACGGCTCCCGTAACCGCAGCCGCTCCAACGGACGCCGGTATAAGCAGAGGAGCTGCAGCCGGAGAGCAGCACCCGGATTTGTTTTCGAACGAATCGTACGGGTTCTGCTTCTCGGGATTCGATGCAGCGTCTCCGGGTTCGAGTGTTTGAGTGGTCATATTGGTTTTGAAATCGGCGTATCCGTCGTACTGGACTGCTGATGTGATATTGTCGGTAACATTGGTTCTGCCGTCGACATATTGCGGCGATCCCGCTTTAATCGCGCTCTCGCTGGGAGGGATTGTATCCGCCTCAGGCGTATCTACGAGGAACCCCGCCTTCGGATTAAAGCAATAGCAGACCTCTCCCTTATCCCCCTGAGTAAGCAAAAGCCCGGTAAAACCGTCGCCGATTGATTGTACCTTAAAGATTGAATTGGGCTCTATTACGTATTTCCCGCCGTTGACGATCAGAGTCGCTTTTCCGTTGTCGAGGGTATCTATAATCATGTCCGGGTATATCGGGTAAGTCTCGTCCTTTAAAGTGACTTCGCTCCCGTCGATCAGGATAACCTTCACTTCATCGGATACCTTCATCGTTCCTAGCGATACCTGGGCATCGAGCGATGTCTGCGCAAAAACAGGGGATATTGCTTGATAGCACAACAACAGCGCCGTTACAATCGTGAATGCGTTCTTTAAAGTTCGTGTCATGTTGGTATACCCTCCTCTCCTAAATCTATAATATAGTATAGGGATGGGGTTATGTACAGTCAACGAGACTTAAGTAGGTCTTTTGATAGGAAGAAAGTATGTATATGAACAAATCGATTCATACTTTAGTATGATATTCGCTTAATACCGCTCATATCGGATCGTATTTTTGCTCGATATGCTGACGACCGGGATTGCTCTTAACGTGTTATCCCTTATATGAGCTTAAGCTCTTTTCTTAACTTCGCGACGTCGAAATAGGGCTCGCCGCGGAGGCCTGCGTGTTTGTAAATATTTTCGAGCTCGCTCAATACGATATCAAGTCCCTTCCTCCCTTCAGCCGTTTTCGCCGCCTCCCTGGGCGAGAGTCCGTTCAGCGACGGGTGCGGCCGGTCGACCCAGGATGCGTAGTATTCGTCGAGGCTCCTGTCAAGCTCCTTCCTGCTTTTAACCCCTGGGGGGAGCCTCTGCAATTTAGCTTTAGCCTTCTTGCTTTTCTCGGTATACGACTCCATCCCCTTCGTTTTGTCTTCGAAATGCACTATAAGACCTTGAAGCTCCCTCTCGATCACTGATTTGGCTCTCTCGAGCATTTCGATGGAGTATGTCTCTATGCCGATTCTCTCGTCATCGACCTCGAGGGTGCCGGATATATTGCTCCTCCCGCCTATGTCCATGATAAATACCCTTATCTCGTCGCCGGGCCCGCTTATCTCTTTCAATAATTTGTTCTCGCCCAGCTTTTTGAGCGCCGCGTCTCTGTCGCTGACCTCATAAACCGCCGATGCAAGTACGAGGTCCTCCCCCTCGGGAGTGATGAAATGCGGGTTGCTCGCCAGGTCCTCGAGATAGCTCGAGATCTGAAATCCCAGGTCCCTGAGGTATCCCTTCTTATCGCCCCGGTCTCCGCGGGCTTTCCTGTATTCGTCGAACCCGCTCTCGAAGTGCTCGATTATTATATTCTTGAACGCTGCAGGGTAGGCCGATACGACACCCGAGAAATATGTATTGTCTCCGGCGCGCAGGGGTCTCGCCCCGATGATGTCGGATGTCTTCAGCTTCTTTGACGATGAGGAGTCATGGACCCTGAATTCTTCATTCAGGAACAGGTCCTTTATGTCGCAGTATTCCCCCGGCGCTACCTCGCCGACCTCGAAAAAGCTGAATACGCTGTCGAGCCATCCCTTGAGGATGGTTTCCTCCGCTTG
Organism: Thermodesulfobacteriota bacterium; assembly: GCA_040754335.1. Taxonomy (NCBI): domain Bacteria; kingdom Pseudomonadati; phylum Thermodesulfobacteriota; species Thermodesulfobacteriota bacterium. The sequence goes on from JBFMCV010000006.1 coordinate 25,435, forward strand.
GGTGAGCGCTGCGGTTTCATCATGACAGAACCTCTCTATGACCCTTTCGCCCGTATCGAGGAGCCTGAAGTCATGGATGAACCAGTCGAAGAATTTCTCGAAAGTGAGGTCATCGATCTCCGAGTCCGTTATCTCGTCCGGGATGAAGTCGGGGTCGTCCTTCCATATGTAAAAGGCCTCCCCTATCTGGGACTGGATCTCCGGGCGCTCCGAGTACTCGACGAGCTTCATGCGGAGATCGTTCTCTGCCTGGTCGTATTTATACTGCGCGATATTTATTACCTTGTCTTCCATGTGAAGAAATTATATTTTCGCTCCCTGAGCTGTCAAACTGTCATACGCCCAGAGGGCCTGCCGCGCGTTTTTCTGTAGAGTGAAGTTCACGGCAATCTGTCGAGCCGCTTCTTAGCGCCCGGCGTATCCTGTAACTGCGTATCAGGAAATCCTCCCGAATTTGCTCGACAGGTACGCGCTCCTGTAATCGAATATCTCTCTCAGCTGCTTCTTGACCACGAGATCGTGGGCGATGCGTCCTAACGGCCCGAAGGGAAGCGCGTAGTGCACCAGGTCACGGACCCGGACGCCGCCCCTTATTTCCTCAAACGCATGCTCGTGGTGCCAGAGCCTGTACGGGCCCATGCGCTGGTCGTCTACGAAGAACTCGGGCTCCCTCACCTGGGTTATCTCCGTAACCCAATCTACTGGGAAGCCGAAGAAGGGCGTAACTGTGTAGGTCAGCATGAGCCCCGGATATATCCTCTCGGGGGCCTCCGACTTCATCCTGAACCCGAGCCCGGGCGGCGTGATAAGCGGGAGGTTTCGAGGATTGGAAAAGAATTCCCAGGCCTCCATCAGGGTTACAGGGATGTCGAGATTTCTCTCCAATACGTGTAATTTCATACGGTTACGAAGTCCTGTTCCGCGGATGCTGACCGGCTCCGCCGCAGCTTTCGATTTTCGGGGTCGAAAGACCGAGCACTCGATGATTTAGTTTACCGGATGGGACAAGCAGCTCTTCATTATCCGCGGCCGACTCGGCGAATAATAACGCGGCCCGGACCGCTTACTTTTGATAAAGGACATTCCTATGTATAATCCTCTCTCATCGTGAAAATAATCGAAATAAATAATCGCAATCTGGAGAAGGAATTAAAGGGCTTAAGGAGGGGTTCCTCCCTTTCCGATCCCGGCCTCGAAGACTCGACCAGGAAGATAGTAGAGGACGTCAGGAAAAACGGGGACAAGGCTCTCTTCAAGTATACGAAGAGGTTCGACAGGGTATCGCTCACCGGTAAAACGGTAAAGGTCTCGAGAAAAGAGTTCCGCGAAGCCCGCTCGGCGGTGCCTAAACGATTAATGGACGACCTCGTTAGGGCCGGGAAGCGCATCAGGGATTTTCACAGGCTCAAGCTCCCTTCCGAAATCACTTTCAGGGACACTCTCGGGAACGAGCTCGGCTGGGTGATACGGCCGATAGAGAGGGCGGGGTTGTACGTCCCCGGCGGAAAGGCGGCATACCCCTCTACCGTGCTCATGACGGCGATACCCGCGAAAGTAGCCGGCGTGAGCGAGCTCGCGCTCGTGACGCCATGCCCCGGCGGAGAGTTAAACCCGGCTGTTCTCGCCGCAGCCGAGATTGCTGGCGTCGACGCGGTATACAAAGTCGGAGGAGCCCAGGCTGTTGCTGCCCTCGCTTACGGTACCGTATCGGTCCCCAAGGTGGATAAGATAGTCGGTCCCGGAAACATTTACGTAACCATCGCGAAGAAGCTCGTCTTCGGAGAGGTCGATATTGACATGATAGCCGGGCCGAGCGAAGTGCTCATAGTCGCCGACGGCAGCGCCCCCGCCGGATGGGTAGCGGCCGACCTGCTCGCCCAGGCGGAGCACGACGAAATGGCGGTTCCCATCGTCGTCACCGATTCCCGCGTTTACGCGAATGAAATCGAGGAAGAGGTCTCCCGGCAGCTCAAGAGGCTCAAGAGGAAGGCGATCGCCGGGGAATCTGTAAGGAAACAGGGCAGGATATTCGTCACGGGAAACATGGAGCAGGCCGTGGGTCTTGCGAACGCGCTTGCGCCCGAGCACCTCGAGCTTTGCGTGAAAGAGCCCAAATCCGTGCTTAAAAAGATAAATCACGCGGGAGCGATATTCCTGGGCTCCATGTCGACCGAAGCTTTCGGAGATTATATAGCGGGTCCGAGCCACGTCCTGCCTACCGGAGGAGCGGCCAGGTTTTCATCCCCGCTCAGCGTTTTCGACTTCCTACGCATGCCGAGTATCATCTCCATCTCGAAGAAGGGTTTCGATTCGCTTTCCGCCTCCGTCATGAACCTCGCCTACAGCGAAGAGCTCGAAGCCCACGCCCTCTCGGTGGCCGTAAGGCTCAACGGAAAGAAGTCGTCACGGAAGCCGGAATCGTAAAAATATGACATACGCATTCCCTGCCGCTAAATATGTCTGACAAAGTAAAGGAAAAGGGAAAGTCGAAGGGTAAGGGCCTTCTCGAATCAAGAGTCGGGGGAGAAATCAGGAGCCTCACAGCTTATTCTGTACCCCGCTTCGAGGCCCGCATTAAGCTCGACGGAAACGAAAGCCCGTTTTCCCTCCCCGCCGAAGTAGGTAGAAAGGTAATCGATAAGCTGCGCTCGGTCGACGTAAACAGGTACCCCGACCCCGAGGCCCTGGAGCTGCGAAAGCTTATCGCGGGGATAAACGGTTTCCCCCCGGGCGGTATTCTCCTCGGCAACGGCTCTGACGAGCTCATAGGCATGCTCATTACCGCATTTTCTGGCGGCACGGGGAGCGTCCTCTATCCCACGCCGACGTTCTCCATGTACGGGATCACCGGGCTCGCGCTCGGGAAGGAGCTTCTCGAGGCCGAGCTCGACCGTGATTTCGATCTCGACATGGACAGAATCGCGTCTCTGATCGAGAAAAAAGACCCCGACATCATTTTTCTCGCCTCCCCCAATAACCCGACGGGCAATGCATATTCAGCAGGTAAGATAAGGGAAATAATAGGATTGTCGAAGGGCGTGGTCGTAGTCGACGAGGCGTACTCCGATTTCAGCGGCTATACGTTTTTGCCTTTAATCAAAAAGCACGAGAACCTCATAATACTCCGCACCCTTTCCAAGGTCGGTTTCGCCGGACTCAGGCTCGGCATACTCTACGGGCGGGAGAGCCTCGTTCACGAGATAAACAAGGTCAGGTATCCCTACAACATCAACTCACTCACTCAGGGAGCGGCCGAGGTCATACTCAGGAACCACGAATTCGTGAACGAGAACATACAGCTCATCGTGAGGGAGAGGGAGAGGGTATTCAACGCCCTTTCCGGGATGACCGGGGTCGATGCATATCCGAGCGACGCCAATTTTATTCTTTTCAGGGTGAGGGACGCGGACTCGGTCTTCAAGGCCCTTCACGGGCGGGACGTGCTCATAAGAAATTTCAACAGGCCGGGCAGGCTCGAGAACTGCATGCGGGTAACGATCGGCACTCCGTTTGAAAATGACTCATTCCTCGACGCCCTCGGCGCTATTCTTTCGTCTTAGCTTCGTAACGACCGCAAACCCTATCCAGAACACGAGACACGCCGCGGGAAAGACGTCGCCCACGCGCGTGTAAATCGTGGGCTCCCCGTTCATGAGCCCCACCTCGCTCTCGAGGTCGGTCTTGACGAAGATCGGGGTTTTCGCGACCACCCTGCCGACCGGGTCTATAACGGCGCTGATTCCGGTGTTTGTCGACCTGAGCAGGTATCTCCTCGTCTCTACCGTCCTCGGGATCGATACGAAGAGGTGCTGATAAGGGGCTACGGTCCTCCCGAACCATGCGTCGTTCGTGATGTTGACTATCAGGTTGGCGCCCTTCTCGACGAACCTCCTGCTGAACGACGGGATGATGTCCTCGTAACAGATTATGGGGGCGATCCTCGCCCCCTTTTCCTCGATCTCGAAAAGGTTGAGCTCGCTGCCCGGCGTGAAGTCGCCCGAAGCCGGGCTTATATTCCTGAGCGCGGGGATCAGGTTCGTGAACGGGAGGTACTCGCCGAAGAGGAGGAGCTTTATTTTATGATACCTTCCCATTATCACGCCGTCCGAGTTGGTGAGGAAAGCGGTGTTGTATTTGATGAGGTTCTCGTCCGTCAGCACCTCGGCGTCTGGTTCTTTGGGAGTGAAAGACATGCCCCCGACTATGAAGTATTTACCGTCCATCTGGGGGACGCCCATTTCCTCCCTCACCAGGAGATAATCGGATTCCGTCGGGAACCATGCCTGTATAGCCGTCTCGGGCCATATAATGAGTTCCGCCGACTTAAGTACCCTGGACATCTCCTTATGCCTCTCGGTGACCACCTCTTCCTGGCTCTCCGACTTTTCGAGGAAATCGAAATTCGCCTGAACCATGCCTATCCTGAGCTTGGGAGCCTCTGCGATTTCCCTGTCGACCTCGGCTATCCTGTAATATCCATAGAGGAGCGTGGCGATAATAAGAACCGCCGATAATACAATCTCGTGTACGGGGTAGCGGCGGCCTTCCGTGAACTTTTTAATAATTCTCAAGAGCGTCACGTTGACGACCACTATAATGAAGCTCAGGAGATAGACGCCCAGGAGGTCGAAGACCTGTATTACAGGTATGTAGTCCGCCTGCGAGTTTGCGATCCCGTAGGGGAAGAGGAACGGGAAGAGGTATTCGACGGACGTCCACACGGAGGCTATGAGCAATGCGGATACGACGCCCGGTCTCTTTAAGAAGCCGAGCTTCGTGACTATGTATGAAAATATCGCGTAGGATAAGCCGGAGAACGCGCTCAGGACAATAATGAAGAGGACGCTCACGATTATGGGGAACCCCCCGAACCTGCTGAGCGTGCCTATCAGCCAGTACGTCCCCGTGAAGTTCGAGACGAGCCCTGCGAGGAGTCCGAGCTTGAATGCGTCTTTCGCGGACTTCTGCTCGATCGCCCAAAAGAGCGGCACGAGGAGCACCCAGGCGAGTAACCCTGTGTAGGGGATCATGAACGTGAGTGGATAAAGCACCCCCGTGAGCGCGGCCAAGACGACGTCGTTACTGCCTATCCTGTTCATGGTGGATAAAAGATACCCAATGCGCTAATTATGAGAAGGAAGGTGCGGGTGAACACCCGCAGGCACACACATAGTGTGTTTTAATATTCCTTCCAACTCCTCCGATTAATTCAACAACGAAGCCCGACCCGTTCGTCCTGCTTGTCCGGCGTAGCTTTAGCGAAGACGGAAGCGTGTCGAAGTGCGTATGTTTAGCCGGGATACTGTGCAAACTTTTCGAAGATCAGGCAATGTTTGATCGTAACGTGTGAATAGGGGTCCTAAAATTACGCCTTTTTCTTCTTTGCGGATTGTTTGGGGCTTGCGGGTGCGAGCTCGGTCTCTCCAGCCGAGCGGAGCCTGTAGAGCTTTACCGCGCCGACTATGATAATAAATACTGCCATGAGCTGAGCCAGTGAGAGTCCCGGTATGGGGCTAGGCGTCGTGTTCCTGAGAAATTCGATGAAGAACCTTTCGAGTCCGGCCAGTATGAGATATATCGAGAAGAGCCATCCCGCCGGCCTCTCGAGCTTCCTTATCTTCCATATGAACACGAAAACGACCGACATTATAATGATCTCGTAGAGCTGGGTCGGATGTACGGGCACGTCCGTCGGCGGAAGCCCCTTAGGGAACGGCATTGCCCAGGGCAGGTCTGACGGGACCCCGTAATCGTCCCCCACGAGTAAGCACCCGATGCGTCCGATGGCGTATGCCAGGGCCAGCGCGGGAGAAGCAAGGTCGCCCACGACCCACATGCTGAGCTTGTTCCTCCGGGCGATGATCCATGTAAGGATTATCGCGCCGAAGAACCCCCCGTAATAGGTGAGCCCGCCCCGCGAGAGAAGGTTGTCGAGGGGGTGTCTCAGGAGCTCCGAAAGCGGCACGTTCTCGAATACATATAACAGCTTCGCTCCTATAATCCCGCCAGCCATCGTCGCGAGGAACAAATTCCCTACTAGCTTTTCATTCAGCTTCTTCCTCTTGGCTTCGAGCGTTATCACCCAGTACCCTGCTACGAAGCAGAGTGCTATCATCACTCCGAACGAGGATATGGAGAAGTTCCCGATTTTGATAAGTTCCGGATACATTCGGCTAACTCTTGGTGGGACCCTTTAGCCTTTCGGCCTCGATCTCTTTCTTGAGCCTTGTGTTTGCCGCTATCAAATAATAAAGCATCGCAAAGAGTATCGCCGAGAGGGCCAGCTGGATCAGAAATGCGGTTACGAGCGTATTCATTGATTTCCCTTAATACTTTGAACGGAGGAACCTATAAGTCAAGTAATTTCTGTTTTTAGGCCATTTTTATAAAAAGTTACATCTTAACGATACTTTAACACATTTTTACTTGAATAGCACATTAAAAAGAGGTAAATTCACATACCATATGCTAACCGCCCCCGTGTTAGTCCTTAACCGCTACTTCGTCCCGGTCACAATCACAAGCGTCAAAAGGGCATTCGTGCTGATGTACAGCGGCGTGGCGAAGGCCGTGGGCTCGGATTTCGAGACCTTCGATTTCGAGTCCTGGTCGCAGATTTCCGCGATGAAAGAGGACGAGGACGTGATAAGGACGGTGAACGCCGTCATACTGACGCCGCGCGTGATAGTGCTCGTGAGGTATGAAGGGGTCATAAGGAAAGAGGCCAAGTTCAACCGCATAAATATATTCAGGCGGGACGGCGGCACGTGCCAGTACTGCGCGAGAAAATATTCCCGCTCCGAGCTCACTATAGACCACGTCATTCCCCGCTCGCAGGGAGGGAGGAGCGTCTGGGACAACGTCGTCTGCTGCTGTGTCGACTGCAACAGGAAAAAGGGCGGCAGGACCCCCGAGCAGGCAAGGATGAAGCTCAAGAGGAAGCCCAAGAAGCCTCTCTGGGACCCGTTCTCCAACATATACATCAAGGCTGTAATGTATAAGGAATGGGAGCCCTATCTCAACTTCGTCGATATCTCCTACTGGAACGTCGAGCTCGAGGAATAAATTCCCTCTATTTACCGGATAATCTCAAATAAGCTGGCATTTCATTCTCCCATAGGCTAAATTTATTTTCGATTAATAATGTTATCGTTCCAATAATCTATACAAGGATTCATAGGGAGGAGCACGATGGCTTTCAGAATTTTCCTGATGTCGATTTCCGTTTTTTTCACCATAACAGCGGGAGCCTGGTCCCAGATCAAACTGCCTGACGTCACTGGACCGATAATACAGAAGATACCCATATTCATCCCTGACCTGTCGAGCATAGGATCAGCCGATCCCAGGGGGCGGGAGTTCGCAGAGGTGCTGAGGAACGACTTGGAGAACGCGGCCCTTTTCGAAGTGAGCGCGGGCGGTCCGATAACAGGCGACGTAAATAATATAAGCTTCCAGGCGTTCTTCGATGCGGGCGCGGATTATTTAGTGGCGGGGCAGTACCAGTCGGTCGGCGGAAAATTAAAGTACGCCGTCCAGCTCTTCAATGTCAGGGAGGAGAGGCCGATTCTCGGAAGGTCGTACGAGGCCACGCCCGGCAAGGTCAGGGAAGCCGCACACAGGTTCGCCGACCTCGTGATGAAGCAGATCACAGGCAACGACGGCTTCTTCACGTCGAAGATCGCATTTGTCCTCGGAGGGACGAGGAGCAGGAACCTCTTTATCTCCGACTACGACGGAGCGAATATGAGACAGCTCACGAGGCACAGCTCGCTCGTGATGTCCCCCGACTGCTCTCCCAGTGGCAACGAGATAATATTCAATTCCGACAAGGTATGGGATCAGGACCTCTACATCATGACACTCAGCCCGGCCGTTTCCGAGCGCAGGCTCACGCGCGCGTTCAAGCTCGAGCAGACAGGCGCGTGGTCCCCGAACGGCAACCTTATAGCCTTCAGCGCGAACGGCGACATTTATATCTCCGACCCGAGCGGGAAAAAACCCGTCAATATTACGCGGAGCACATCCATCGACGTATCCCCCACGTGGTCTCCCGACGGCAACAGGATAGCGTTCGTATCCGACAGGGGCGGGAACCCGGGCATATACGTGATGAGCTCGAACGGGAGCGGCGTGAGAAAGGTAAGCGGGGGCGGGTACAGCACCGACCCTTCGTGGTCGCCTAGCCCGCAGGTCAACAAGATCGCCTTCGTCAAGGTGGAGGGAGGGGGCGCCAATATTTTCACAGTAAGTCCCGACGGCGGGGGCGAGGAAAGGCTTACGTCCGCCGGGAGGAACGAGACCCCAGCCTGGTCGCCCGACGGCCATTACATCGCGTTCAGCTCGACGCGGAGCGGGGCCAAGAACCTGTACATCATGTACATGAACGGCGAGAACCAGAGGCCCCTCAGCCAGGGCGGAGGGAAATCCTATCCCACATGGTGCAGGTAACAGCGGAGTTATAACGATTCCCCCCGTTCGTAGACACGTGACTATGCAGCTCTGCGGGTGAATGATTGAGACTCTTTATAGCGGCGCTCCTGCCTCATGAGATAAGGGCCCGGATGGATGAGTATCTGGAAGCCGTCATGCCCTTGTGCGAGGGTGTGAAATGGGAAAAGAACGATAAACTCCACGTCACTCTTAAATTCCTCGGCAACGTCGAAGATTCGAAGGTGCCCGAGATAGCTTCGATAATAGGCGGCCTCTCCCGGAATTATTCGCCGTTCGAGACGTCGATATCGGGCGTCGGCGGTTTCCCTGATCTCAGGAACCCCCGCATCCTGTATATAGGGTTATCCGAAAACCAGGAGCTTTCTTCGTTTCAGAGCGGGATCGAAGAGAGTCTAGAGCCCCTCGGATTCCCGAGGGAGACGCACAAGTTCGTCCCCCATGTGACTATCGGCAGGATCAAGAGCAGGATCCGGATTAAAGAACCGCTGCCTCAGCCGGAGGCATGTAATTTTTCCATATCCGAAATCGGAGTTATGAAGAGCGAGACACGGAGAGACGGCTCGGTCTACACCCCCCTCCATATCTTTCATCTCCTCTAGAGCACACATAGTGTGATTCTATGATTCCTTCCAACTCTTTTGCTCTAACCAGCAACAAAGCCAGTCCGTTCGCCCTGAGGCGCAGAACCTGCGCTCGTATATGATCCCTCTGTGGCTACTTAGCTTTGGCCAAATAATGAAGCCAAGATAATCCTAAACTGCGCGCCTGTCCTGAGCGAAGTCGAAGGATCGAAGGGTTGAACGGGTATTACTACTGTAGGTTCGCGGGTGAGAATCTGGTTTTATTCTGTCATTTCGAGCGTACGCGAGAAATCCATCTTTCAAGCCGTCATCCTGAACCATGTCCCGTGCAATGACACGGGATCTGTTCAGGATCTCATCTTTTTCTTATCAATTCGACCAACGGGAGAAATGCGTCTTTATCTTTAATTCCCTCCTTAGAAAAAGGAGAACAATTTCGAGCAAGAGAGAAATTGGTCGGTGCTGATATATGGCAAAGAAATGCCTTAATCGGAGTAACGTGGGTAGTCAATCCAAATTAGGGAGGATTTGGATTTTAACCCCGCTCGTGCAGAACCTGTTGAAGGACGCATCCTTATTTCTCTCTCCCTCATGAAATGTCCATCGCACTGAATCCAATATCGAAAACTTTTAATCTATAATAGTAGACACCTGTCTTCGTATAGGGGGGAAGATATGAAGATCTACGTAACGGGAGCCACGGGAGTCCTCGGCAGGAGGCTCGTGAAGGGCCTCGTCTCCCGCGGGCACACGGTCGTGGGAATGGCGAGGAGCCCCAAGGGCGAGGATACGGTCAGGTCTCTCGGCGGAATACCCTCACGCGCCGAACTTTTCGATTCCAAATCCTTACTTCCCGATGTCGAAGGCTCCGACGTCGTTATACATGCCGCGACCTCAATTCCCGTAAAAGAGAGGATGAAGCAAACTGACTTCGCATTGAATGACCGCATAAGGCGCGAAGGGACCAGTGTACTCACTGAATGCGCCGTTAAAACCGGAGTGAAGAAGCTGATATTCCAGAACGTAGTCTGGGTCGCCACACCGCCTGACGGGTCATATTTTGATGAAAGCTCCCCGGTCAATCCCAACGAATCAGTGCAGTCGGGTATAGACGGCGAGAATATTGTGCTTCAGGCAGCCGAGAAACACGGTTTTATAGGCATCTCCCTCCGCTGCGGCTTTTTTTACGGCTCCGACACCGCTCATACGAGGACGATCGCGGAAGGACTTAAAAAAAGAAAGTTCCCCATTATCGGCAGCGGCAATAATTACTGGTCCAACATCCACGTCGACGATGCGGCATCCGCCTTCGTGACCGCTGTACTCGAAGACCTCAATGGCGTCTGGCACGTCGTCGACGACGGGCCTGTCAAGGTGGGTGAGTTTCTGGGCGCATTCTCCGAAAAGCTCGGCGCCGCCCCTCCCCGCCGCATACCTCTGTGGCTGGGCCGTTTTCTCGCGGGAAGCTATGCCGTAAATTTTTTCACCGCGTCTACGAATACCTCGAATAAAAAGCTCCGTGCGGCGTCGAGCTGGACGCCCAGGTATCCGACTTACAAAGAAGGCTTCGCGCAGGTTATTAATGACTGGAAGGCGGAGGGCTTTCTTCTCTAGACGATGACAGGCTCGAAACCCGCACAAGGTACAAGGACAGTAACAATAGCGGTCATAATATGGCTCCTTGCCTCTGTCATGGCCGGTGCGTCGGGTATCTTCTCGAACCTTCGTCCCCCGTTTCCACAGGCCGTCCTCCTCGGACTCGTAATAGTCGAGCTCCTGATTTTTGCATTCTCCTCCGGCTTCAGGGGGTGGTGCCTCTCTGTAGACGTGAGGGCGCTTGCGCTATTTCACCTCACGCGTTTCGTCGGCATATATTTCCTGATTCTTTATTCTCAGGGCAGGCTCCCCTACGATTTCGCGGTACCCGGCGGGTGGGGAGACACAGCGGCTGCCGCAGCAGTCGTAATCCTGGTTTTATTCGTTAAGCCCGTGGGAAAAACCGCATGGATTCTCTATCTTGTTTGGAACCTGTTCGGCTTTCTCGATATATTATTCGTAGTCGTGACTGCGGCGAGGCTCGCGTTCTCAGGGCCCGGCTCGATGAGCGAGCTGCTCAGGCTCCCGCTCAATCTTTTGCTGACTTTCGTAGTCCCGGTAATCATATTCACGCACATAGTGATTTTCATAAGACTGATCATAAGCTGGAAACGCGGTTATCAGTTTATCTGATCCGATTTTGTAATCTCGCCGCGCTCCGCTTATTGCTGTCTTATACGTAAACTTGATGCTTGCTATACAACATCGGATAAGTGAGGATGATTGAATGGACAGTGACGGTAAATTCGAGGGGTTCCCGAAAGGGACTTTTGATTTTTTAAGGGATCTGGAGTTGAACAATAACAGGGACTGGTTCGAATCAAGCCGCAGCATTTACGAAGACCTCGTCCTCAGACCCGCCCAGGAATTCGTCGTCGAGATGGGAGACAGGCTCAAAACCATATCCCCGCGCGTATCGGCTATCCCGCTCATCGATAAATCGATATTCCGCCTTTACAGGGACACGAGGTTCTCCACGGACAAGACTCCCTATAAGACTCATCTCGGCATGCTCTTCTGGGAAGGCCCGAGGAAGAAGCTCGAGAACCCGAACTATTACGTCCAGCTCAATAAATCCTCGATCTTCTTGGGCGCCGGAGAATACCGTTTCACCGCCGACCTCCTGAGGCGGTACAGGGATTCCGTCGTCCATCCAAGACGGGGCGTGGAGCTGAAAAGAATTCTGGACGAGATAACCGCGAACGAGTCGTACAAGATAGGCGGCGGGCATTATAAGAGGGTTCCGCGGGGTTACGACCCTGATCATCCTAATGCGGGGCTGCTGCTCCATAACGGGCTTTATACGTATTATGAAGGGGCGCTTCCGGATGAGATATATTCTTCACGGTTCGTCGATTTCTGCTTCAGTATTCTTAAGGAGATGTCCCCGCTTCAGGGATGGCTGGGAAGAGTCAATAATATATAATACAAGTGAGTATTATAAGAATCAGTGGAGGCAATAATGACAGACGAAGAAAGGAAATCGATAGCCTCAGAGTATCTGAAGAGTCTCGATTACGGGAGGGACTTCTTCCACCTCTTCGCGGAAGACGCGGAGGTGTTCTTTCCCAACTGGGGAGTCGCGAGAGGGGCGGCGGAATACAAGAGACTCTTTTCCGACCTGGGCTCGCGCGTAGCGGAGTTCACACACCACCACGCTTATATAAACTGGATTATTCAGGGAGACATGGTCGTCGCCGAAGGGTCGAGCGAGGGGAAGCTCAAGACGGGGGAGAGCTGGTCGGACAGCAAGTGGTGCGACGTCTTCGAGATAAGGGACGGGAAGATACAGCGCCTCTACATATACCTCGACCCCGAATACTCGAGGTATTGACCGGCGTCCCCCGGAGACATAAAAATGAAAATCACGAGAGTTTACTCGGACCCTTCCGGGGAATCCCATTTCGGAGAGATCGAGATCGGCCTCCGCGACAAGGGCTCCATCGGCAGGCTCTCCGAGCGTTTCCCGGTGAAATCCATGATCTTCAGGGAAAACGACTCCGACTACGATTACGACTGGCATAACGCCCCCGAGAGGCAGTACATAGTGCTTCTCGACGGGGAGATAGAGATAGAGGTCGGCGACGGAGAGAGAAGGATATTCCGCGGCGGGGACGTGATATTCGTCGAGGACGTGGACGGCAGGGGCCACAGGACGAGGGTTACAAATAACAGGCCGCGGAGATCGGTTTTCGTGACGCTTGGGTAATCGACTGATACATCTGCGAGGGACACATGCCTGAGAAAATACTCGGAATACATCATATAACAGCAATCGCCGCGGGCGCGAAGAAGAACCTTGAGTTTTACACGAAAGTCCTCGGGCTCAGGCTCGTAAAAAAGACCGTGAATTTCGATGACCCGACGACCTATCATTTTTATTTCGGGAACGAGAAGGGAGAGCCGGGGACAATTCTGACGTTTTTTCCATGGGAGGGGATAAGGAAGGGCAGGGCCGGCACGGGCCAGGTGACCACTGTATCTTTTTCGGTTCCCGAAGACTCCATGGGCTTCTGGCTCGACCGCTTCAGGAGCCATAACGTCACGTACAACAACCCTTCTCCCAGGTTTGGAGAAAAGGTTCTCGTTTTCCTCGACCCCGACGGGCTCAAGCTCGAGCTCATATCCGGTTCGGCGGACAAGAGAAAAGCGTTTGACTCGGACGACGTCCCGATTGAGTTCGGCATAAGGGGGTTCCATAGCGCGGCGCTCACGCTCGACGGCTACGAGGCGACGGCGAAACTGCTGACGGATGTCTTCGGCTACGAAAGGAATGACGAGAGCGTGAACCGCTTCAGGTTCGTGAATAAAAACAGCGGGAGCGCCAATATTATCGACCTCGTTTGCCTCCCCGCCGGTCAGCGCGGGAGCGTAGCCGGGGGCACCGTGCACCACATCGCTTTCAGGACTGCTAATGAAGGGGAACAGCTCCTTCTGAGGGAGAAGCTCATATCTTTGGGCTATAACGTCACTCCCCAGCTCGACAGGAATTATTTCAAATCGATCTACTTCCGCGAACCGGGAGGGGTTCTTTTCGAGATAGCGACCGATCCGCCCGGTTTTACCGTCGATGAGGATTTGGCGAACCTGGGGCGGGGGTTGAAGCTCCCCGGATGGCTCGAGTCGAGGAGAGATGAAATAGAAAGTGCGCTCCCCCCGATAGATTAGAGGAATTTATGGGCATCGAGCCTGAGTTCGTTCATATATACATACCTCCTGAAAACCCATCCGCGGGGAATACTCTCCTCCTTCTCCACGGAACAGGGGGCGATGAGGAGAGCATGGTCCCTCTTGCGGAGAGCATACTCCCCGGCGCCGGGATACTGAGTCCCAGGGGCAAAGTACTCGAGAACGGCATGCCGAGGTTCTTCAGGCGCTTCGCGGAAGGTGTCTTCGACCTCGAGGATTTGCGTTTCAGGACTGCGGAGCTCGCTGATTTCATATTCAAAGCCTCAGAGACTTATTCCTTCGACAGGGATAAGCTCGTCGCGGCCGGGTATTCGAACGGGGCGAACATAGCGGCGAGCGTTCTCCTCACCTATTCGGGCGTAATTCCTTATGCCGTGCTTTTCCACCCGATGGTCCCCTTCGTGCCGGAGAGTCTGCCCGATCTCTCAGTCGCGTGCGTTCTGATCACGGCGGGCAGGAACGACCCCATAGTCAGCCCCGGGGACACTGAAAACCTCGCGCGGCTCCTTAAGGAAGCGGGGGCCCGGGTGGATGTCTTCTGGCAGGAAAACGGGCACAGCCTCACCCGAGAGGAAATAACCGCCGCGAGGTCGTTCCTCATCGAATCCCTCGAATAGTTTTCAACAACTAAATCTATGAAGTAACATTAATGGTTGAAGCTCGTTTTAGGCTCATCAAATAAATCGAAGGGAGAAGCCCTATGATCGATTTTTACACCTCCACCACGCCTAATGGCAGAAAGGTCTCCATAATGCTCGAAGAAGCGGAGATTCCATATAATCTAATCCACCTTCACCTGAGCAAGTTCGAGCAGAGACAGGACTGGTATCTCAAAATTAACCCGAACGGCAGGATCCCTGCCATAGTCGACCGCGATAACGGCGATTTCGCCGTGTTCGAGTCGGGTGCGATACTCATCTACCTAGCCGAGAAAACGGGGAAATTTCTCCCTGCGGATCTCAAAGGCCGCTCGACCGTCATACAGTGGCTCATGTTCCAGATGTCCGGTATAGGGCCCATGCAGGGTCAGGCCCATGTGTTCTTCAGGTATGCACCCGAGAAGATCGAATACGCGATAGGCCGCTACCAGCGGGAGACCAAGAGGCTCTACACTGTGCTTGACACGCGCCTCAGGGATAACGAATTTCTGGCCGGGGATTTTTACTCGATCGCCGACATGGCGACATATCCCTGGATCGCGCTCCATAACTGGGCTGGCGTGGACATCGAAGACCTCGAAAATCTCAGGCGCTGGATGACCGCGGTCAGGCGCCGTCCCGCGGTCACGAGGGGCATGGACATTCCGAAGTCGAAGAAAGAGACCGTAGAGGATGCGCAGAAGAGAGGATCGTCACTGCTCGTCTGATTCCGGAGAATTCTCAACCTGTCTGCAATCATAGGTGGATTTGTTTTTAAATCCGTTCGTCCTGAGCTTGTCGAAGGACGTAGTTTTTATCCCCTCTCCCCTGAAGTGGGGGAGAGGGATAGGGTGAGGGGGTACATTTTATAATATTCCTGTCTTTGCAAGGGAAAGCTTTTTTTTGACCGCGGCAATCTCATCCTGTATCGTGAATCCTGTATCCTGTTCGTAGGAGCGGCATCTTGCCGCGATCATCCAAGGGCCAAACCTAACCTGTCATTATGTACTCGTTTCGGAATCTCGTTTTCATCTTACACAGCCCGGTTTGTTTCCCGCCCGCAAGCTAAGTAGAATTTCAAAAGTTCATTTGAATATCTATGGAGGCAATGAGAGATGAGACTCGAAGGAAAAACAGCGCTTATCACGGGCGGAGGCGAAGGCATCGGACGGGCTACGGCCCTCCTCTTTTGCAGCGAAGGGGCTAAAGTCGGAATAATGGGAAGGACGAAAGAGAAGCTCGACCTGGTGGCTTCCGAAGCGGACGGCCCGGGCGAGATCGTTGCGCTTCACGGCGACGTCTCCGTAGAAGGGGACGTAAAGAGGGTGGTGGACGAGTTTTACAAGCGGTACGGGAGGATAGACATCCTGTTCAATAACGCAGGCATCCTCGAAGGCGGCACGGTCGTGACTACCAGCATGGAAGTCTGGGACAGGACCATCGACATCAACGTCAAGGGAGTCTTCCTCATGAGCAAGCACGTCGTCCCCCTCATGGCCATGCACGGCGGAGGCTCGATAATAAACAACTCCTCCGTCCTCGGAATGGTGGGCATGGAAAACTGCGTCGCGTACAACGCCTCCAAAGGGGCCGTGAGGCAGATCACGAGGAGCATGGCCCTTGACCACGCGAAGGACAACATACGCGTGAATTCCGTCTGCCCCGGATACATAAAGACCAAAATGGACGTCGAGTTCATGGGCAACCCTCCAGACGCCGAGGAGCAGCTCGACAAAATAGCTGCCGGCATGATACCGCTCGTGAGGCGCGCGGAGGCGGTCGAGGTGGGCCACGCCGTGCTCTACCTCGCGTCAGACGATTCAAGGTACGTCACGGGCTCCGACCTCGTCATAGACGGGGGCTGGACGACGCTCTAGTCGTTATTTCTTATAATTATATATAGATGGGTGTGTAAAATGGATCCTGTAAGTCACGGATTAGTGGGAGCCGTTTTGGCCGAGAGCGCTTCGACCAAGAGAGAGCTTGGTATGGCGTCTCTGGCCGGGTTCTTGTCGGCGACGCTTGCTGACCTGGATATCCTGATCCGCTCCTCCGAAGACCCGCTCCTCGTGCTCGATTATCACAGGCAGTTTACTCATTCGTTAATCTTTATCCCCGTTGGCGCATTCGTAGCAGCAGGTATCCTGTGGCTTTTCCTCAGGCGGCGTCAGGGCTTCGGAAAGATATACCTTTATTCGATCCTCGGATACGGCACGGCCGGCGTGATGGACGCCTTTACCAGCTACGGCACCCAGCTCCTCTGGCCGTTCTCGGACGCAAGGATCGCGTGGAACATAATATCGATAATCGATCCGCTGTTCACACTGCCACTGGCTTTCTTCGTAGTTTTCGCATTCGTCAGGAAATCTCTCGTTGTCGCGAGGGTAGGGCTCGCCTTTGCCGTTATTTATCTCCTTCTCGGATTATACCAGCGGGAACAGGCGGAGGACGTATTGATGACGATCGCGGAGAAAAGAGGGCATGAAGTGGAGAGAGCGCTCGTGCATCCTTCATTCGGCAACCTGATTCTCTGGCGCTCCGTTTATGGATCAGGCGGTAAGTATTACGCAGACGCGATCCGGGTCGGGCTCTTTTCGGAGCCTCGGGTTTATGAAGGAGGCCCTGTCGATAAATTTACTCCCGAAAACGACCTGCACGGGCTGGACCCCCAATCGGTGCTTTACCGCGACGTACTTCGTTTTAATCACTTCTCGGACGGCTATCTCGTTTTATATCCCGGCTATCCGAACGTCATCGGAGACTTGAGGTATTCGTTATTGCCGAACGGCACCAAGCCCATCTGGGGCATTCTTGCGGATCCTGATAATCCGGGCCGTCATGTTAGGATGTCGGATTACGACCGCGCCGTGACCCCTTCCGACTGGCACGCATTCTTGACCATGCTGCGGGGATGGGAGTTGAATTCAGGCGCTGCGGACTAGAAAAATCCCGACAGATTAAGAGTATCCCCCCGATAGTGTAAAGTATCTAAATTTTGGCTTTGTTTCGAGTTATAATTGGTATCTGGAAAACGGACATGCCCATCTACGAGTTCTACTGCAAGAAGTGCAATACGGTCTATAAGTTCTATTCCCGGACGATTGACACGGCCACCGTCCCCAAATGCCCCAGATGCAAGAGAGTAAAGCTAGAAAGGATATTTTCTTCTTTCGCTACATTGAGCAAACGGGATAAAGAATGCGGCCCTGAGGCCGGCATGCCGGACATAGACGAATCGAAGTTCGAAAGAGCGATGGCCATGATAGAGAGGGAAGCGGAGGGTATGGACGAGAACGACCCCGCTCAGGCGGCGGACCTCATGAGAAAGCTCACCGACGCGGCCGGCATCTCCATGGGCGAAGGGCTGGAAGAAGCTCTCGCCCGGATGGAGAGGGGTGAGGACCCGGATAAGATAGAGGAGGAGCTCGGCGATATTCTCGGGGAGGATTCGTTCCAGTTCGAGTCCAAAAAGAAAAAGGGCGCGAAAAAAACATCACCCAGACCCAGAGTGGACGAAACACTCTATGAGCTATGACGCTGCGAGGTTAAGGATGCGACCACCTGCATTAGTCTCATTTACAATCTTTTGATTATGCTTTCGTAGACCATTCTGCGGTGGAGAATCCCTAAAATATGCACTTCGTTTTTAGCGATTTTAAATACGATTCTTATATCTCCCACGCGCAATTTCCAGTACCCTTTTAATGAACTTTCAAGGGGTTTCCCATATTTCTCGGGCTCTACGCTCAATCTGCTTTCGATAGCCCGCTCAACTGCTCTCTTCTGCTTCTTGTCAAAAGATTTAATGTCATCGCGCACCTTGGGGTGGTAGAGGATCCGGTAACGCATCTATTTCTTCCAGATTTGTTCATGACTGAGTGCTTTATCCTTCTTAAATGTTTTCTCCCGTTCGGACGCAAAATCCTGAAGGATTGTATCCTCGTGTATTTCGAGCGCCAGCCGAAGGAGGTCCCTGGCTTTAAGCGAAATCGATATACCTTCTTTTTTGGCTATCCTTTTTATCGCTTCATATACAGGTTTTTCAAGAACAATATTGATACGCGGGTTTTTGGCAGGCATCTCTCTATCCCCTTTCCTTTTATTTATTATTCAGAAAGTGTATCATAAGTGATGCACTTTTTAAATGCCTCTCTCCCTCGTTTCTATTTCGTACCGACGACGAATTTCTCCGCCGTCCGGCGTTATATTAACATCCGCAGGCGTTTGGTGTATTGTTCTATCTCAAAATGAATAGGCGTATTGCTGTTTTATTAGCGTCCCTTTTATTCCTGGTTATTTACTCCGGCTGCGCCCCGCACAGGGAAGCAGCCAAGCCGAAGGCGTCTCCCCAAATTCCGCCCACTCCCCCTATATATCAGGACACATCGGATTTTGAAAAACCTCCGTGCTCGACGCCGGAAATAAAGATTAAGCAAGGTTCTCTCTGCGGGAGTCTGATAGGCACATCGGACGGGAAGGCTGTAAACGCATATCTCGGCGTACCGTTCGCCGAATCCGCTGGCGGGGAGAACCGCTGGAAGCCGCCTGTACCAAAGGGCGCGTGGGACGGCACGCTCAGGGCTACAAGACTCGGTCCCGCGTGTCCCCAAAATACGGACAACATGTTCCCGCAGAGCGAGGACTGTCTCAGCATAAACGTCTGGACGCCGGCTGAAGCCTATAACGAGCCCCGGGCCGTTATGGTCTTCATCTACGGCGGGGCGTTCATATACGGATATAACGCCGACCCTCTCTACGACGGCGCGTACACGGCCGCGTACGGCGACGTCGTAGTCGTGAGCATGAACTACAGGCTGGGCGCTCTCGGATTCCTGTCGGGGATCAAGGACAGGAAAACGGGCGAAGAAATAAACGGCAACTTCGGCATACTCGACCAGATCCTCGCGCTCGAATGGGTGCGCGACAATATAGGTGCTTTCGGCGGCGACCCCGGCAAAGTG
Source organism: Thermodesulfobacteriota bacterium (assembly GCA_040754335.1). Taxonomy (NCBI): domain Bacteria; kingdom Pseudomonadati; phylum Thermodesulfobacteriota; species Thermodesulfobacteriota bacterium. Next base: position 44,854 of record JBFMCV010000006.1, read on the forward strand.
ACTATATACGGCGAGAGCGCGGGCGCGATGAGCGTCGGTCTCCACATGCTTTCATCTCCCCGGTCGGAGCCGCTCTTCCGCGCGGGCATCATGGAGAGCAACCCCCTCGGGCTCCCTTACAAGAGCCTTAAACAGTCACACGCGATAGCGAAAGAATTCGCCTCCAATCTCGGCTGTGCGGAGGACGACGTAGGGTGCATGAGGGCGGCGCTCCCCGAGGTGGTGCTCGTCGCGCAGCAGCAGAAAGACTTCGTGTGGCCCGCGCTATTTCACGGCATAAGGGACATGCTCGTCTGGGCCCCTGTGATCGACGGGGAAGTATTGATAGAGCAGCCGGTCGAAGCGGCCGCAGGCGGCGGGATGAACAAGCCCGTTATCATAGGCACGAACGCGGACGAAGCGCTAATTTTCGTCGAGCTTGCAAAAAATGCGCTCGGATGGAAATCTGTATCAGATTTCGATTACAGGCTTACGATGGATTTCATTTTCCGCGATCATGGCCTGCGCGAGAAAATATACGAGAAGCACCCTCCTGACGTGAAGGACAACACCGAACTAATATCGAGGGTGCTTACGGAGTATCTATTCACGTGTCCCAATCTCTATGCAGCTTCCAAAGGTTCCCCCGAGACATGGTCTTATATATTCGACCACGTACTGTCGTTCAACGTCTGGCCCGGTGTTCCGGCTTGCGCCGATGCCGTGTGCCATGCAGCGGAGCTCTCGTTCGTGTTCCATACACCGGAGAGCAGGAGGGGTAACTTCACGCCTCGGGAAAACGAACTTTCCAACCTTATGATCGGATACTGGACAGGTTTTGCTAAGAGCCTGCGTCCGGCTGGGAATACAAACGCGTGGCCCGAATTCAATCCTTATTCCCTGAACCTCATTTTTGTGACCCCTGTGAACGCTATAGAAGCCAAGCCCGACACGACTTCCGACTGCGAATTCTGGGACGGTATCGGATATAACCTCAAGGATTCATTCTGGGGGTTATTTTAGATGAGGACATGAAGACGTCGCACTCGTCAGTCTCGATACGGATATTTACAGATACCCGGTAAGCGCAGTAGAATGTCCTATCTGTCTCGTTAAAGTTTCAGGGAAAATCAGAACCGTTTACGCATGAAGCATATTGCGGCCTTCTTATTCTGTATCTCTATATTTACGGGTATGCCGGGTGTCCGGGCCGGTGAAAGTTCCGGTGAAGATGCCGGTTCGTTCTTCTCAAACCTTTCTTCCCGCGAATACATGACCGGCGACTGGGGCGGTCTCAGGGACAGGCTGATCAACTGGGGGCTCACTCCCACGGCTAATTACAGCGCAACACTACAGGGGAACCCGGTCGGAGGCATGAGGAAGGGCATTAAGTACGCCGGGCTCCTAAACGTTTATCTCGATTTCGACCTCGAAAAACTATTGAAGCTCGGCGGGACCAGGCTCGTCGTATCAGGCGCATGGGCGTACGGAGAGAATCTCAGCGCTAAGGATATAGGGAATTTTTTCACCGTTTCGAATGTCTTCAACGGTAAGTTCATAGGCCTATACCAGTGCTTCATCGAATCGAATGTTTGGATGGACAGGCTTACTTTTGCGGTCGGGCGCATGGGGATAGGGGATGATTTCGGCACGGCAGACGTGTTTGGAATTTACGTCAGCTCCGTCATAAACGCGAACCCTATAAGCCTGACCTACAATATTCCGGCGTATCTCAGCAACCCTGATGCCGCTCTGGGGACGCGTTTCCGCGTAAAACCTGTTAATGATCTTTACATCGCGGCCGGTGTGTATAACGCCGACCCCGACGCGGCCGTCAATCGGAGGGTGTCGATAGACGTCGATTTCAGTTTCGATGACGGAGTGATACTGATAAGCGAAATAGGCTATACGCCCGGAAGTAACGCGGGTTCCGCCGGACTCCCGGGGGATTACAAGTTCGGGGCATATTATGATACCGGGGAATTTAATGAGCTTGCCGACAGTGAGAACACGCGAGAGGGAAATTACGGTTTCTATCTCATAGCCGACCAGATGGTTTACCGCGAGCCAGGCAAAGAGAGCCAGGGCCTGACTCTATGGGCCGCGGCAACTTACGCTCCGGAGGAGGAAATAAATGTCTTCCCCTTCTTTATCGCCTCCGGGTTCGCTTATGAAGGGGTATTCGCGTGGAGGGATAAAGACGTCGCGGGATTCAGCTTCGCCTACGGTAAATTAAGCCGGGATCTCGAAGACCAGGACTACGAGATCGGACTCGAAGGCACATATATTTTTCAGGTCACGCCCTGGCTGGGCTTGCAGCCTGACGTGCAGCTCATAGTGCACCCCGGCGGGAGCGGAAGCATCCCCGATGCTCTCGTCGCGGGAATGCAGGTATCGGTTGATATTTGAGCGGGACCGGCCTCGTCAATTACCGCCTGTCTGAAAAACAGATTTAAGGAACTCCTTCATCTGCGCCCAGGATTTTTCGTCCGCCTCCTTGTTGTATTCGAGGGGCAGTTCGAACTGCTTGCCGTATTTATCCGCGTCCGGGTTGGTGAAACTGTGTTTCACTCCGGGATAAATGACGAGCTCGTAGTCGGCGCCCGCCGTATCCATTTCCTTCTTGAAGGCGTCTATCTGTTCTTGGGGTACGAACGGGTCGCTGCCGCCTGTAAGCACGAGTATCCGGGCTTTTATCGTTCCCGGTGCGGCTGTATGCATCGAGGCCAGGTTCCCGTGGAAGCTGGTGACGCCGTCGAGGTCGGCCCCCGTGCGCGCCATGTGAAGTACTATCGCCCCGCCGAAGCAGTACCCTATCGCCGCTATATCTTCGGGGTTCACGGTTTTCTGCTGTTTCAGCAGCTCGAGCGCGGCGTTGAACCTCTTCTCTCCTATTCCCATATTGTTCATGACCTCGGTCATGAATTTGTTCGCGTTTTCCGGGTGGTCGGCGTTTTTCCCTTCCCCGTACATGTCGACTGCGAGGGCGGTGTATCCGAGCCCCGCGAGCATGTCCGCTCTCTTCCTGACGTAATCGTTATGCCCCCACCATTCGTGCACTACAAGGACGCCGGGTCTCTGCCCCTTGATGCTGTCGTCGTATGCGATGTATCCCTTGAGAACTGTTCCGTCCGCCTTGTACTCGACCACCTCACCCACAACCTTCGAGTTGGCCTGGCTCGTGAGGGACACAAAAATCAACATAACCATCAAACCGAATATTCTTATCATATTCTCCCCCCTGTGGTATTGTATATGCATTCATAGATAAATGATCGGCAAACGGAAGTCAATATTCGCTTCTACCGGTAAAGCGGCGGGTGTCTTGATCATCCGCAAATGTCGTCCCTTCCCCGGAGCTTGCAAATATTCATTGTGGAAGCCGTATAATTTAGTTAATCTTACTGTAACGACGACATTCGCCTCTGATTCTCATTAACGCCGGCAGTTGATTGCGGCTCGGATTTCCTTATTGAATAAATATAGAAAAGTATCTGCATTATTGGTCGGCGGTCTCGGGTTAATAGTAATCCTGGCGGTCCTCTCTCTACTGTTCGTCAAAAGGCTCGTGAGCCCGGAGCGGGTAAAAGAGGATTTGCGTGCGTATCTCTCTCTCAAGATCGGAGGGACGGTCGAATTCGGCGGTGTCGAGATAAATTACATGCCCGGTCCCCACGTCGTGCTGAGAGACGGTCAATTCTCCGTTCCCGGCAGGATGGAAGGGAGCTTCGAGACCCTCATCGTCTATCCGAAAGTATTGCCCCTGCTGAAGGGGAGGGTCGAAGTATCGAGACTGAAAATTATCAGGCCCGAAATTAAAATTTTCGTACATGAGCCGCCTGCCGAAGAAATCCCCGGGTCGGACGATTCTTTCTCGTTCGGGATCTTGAAAGATAACCTCAAAGGGGCCTTGGACAACCTCGATTCCCACGGGAGCGGGCTCAACGCCAGGATAGAGGACGGGACGCTCGTATTGCAAAAGGACTCTGCGCCCGCATTGAGCTTCAGCGGTATGAACGCCGATCTCACGCTGCCGGACGATAAGCTCAGGATAAGCGTGAAGAGCGCATCCAATCTCTGGGACTCCTTCGACTTCAGGGCGTGGATAGACGTGAAAAATCATCAGGGCTCGGGGAGCCTCCACATCAGGGGCGGGAAACCCCACAGGTTCATGGACTTCTACCTGCCTGACAAAAAGATAGTATCCGACTCGGGCCTTAATCTTGCTTTGAAATTCGACACGAGGGACTTGAATGTATTCCACTCCACGCTCAGTGCGTCCGTGCCTAAACTGGTATTGACAGGCGGCGGCGAGGAGCTCGACCTCAGCGCTTCGGACATCGACGCCGATCTTTATTTCGACGACGTGAAGCAGGTGCTCTCCCTCGAATCAGCAAAGCTCATAAACCCCGGTCTCGACCTCAGCGGGAAATATACCGTCGATAAAAAACTGTCCACGGTAAGCCTGTCGCTCCTGGGGAAGAACGTGGACGTGGTCTCCGTCAGGAATGGAGCTTTGTTCATTGCGGGGGAGCGTAAAGTGACCGACTCAATATTCGAAGTCGTGAGGGGCGGAACGGTCCCGCAAGTCACGCTCGATGCGGAGGCGCCTTCATTCGGGGAGTTATGGAAGAAAGGTAATTTCAGGATTGAGGGCGATATGGTGAACGGCCGCATATACATTCCCCCCGCCGAGTTCGATATAGTCGAAGCGAACGGGCACGCGGTCATTGAGGGCGGTTTGCTCAAGGGCACGAACCTCTCGGGCAAACTAGGGAATTCGAAGGGCCATGACGGGACCCTCCTTTTAGGGCTCGGCGAGCCGCCTGACGGGCCTTTCACCCTCGATATAATGATAGACGCCGACCCCTCTCAGGTTCCCCCGGTTATCGAGCAGTTCGTCCGTGACGAGAGTGTTAAGAACGAGATGCGGCTTATAAAGAATGTCCGGGGTACGGCTACGGGCAGGCTTGTTCTAGGCGAGAAGAAGCGCGCAACGAAGGCCAAGATCAGTGTTTCCGGCTTCGACTTCACAGCCGAATACGACGGCCGCTTCCCCTTTCCGGTGCGCGTGAAGGGGGGCACATTCGATTATCAGAATAATAAGATCGTTGTCGCGAACGTCGCCGCGGATATGGGCAAATCGAGCTCTACTCTGGTGTCCGGTTCCTATGAATGGGGAGACAACGATTATTTCAGCGTCGCATCGGCCGACACCTCGCTCGACCTGGGCGAATTCCATCCGTGGCTCTCGTCGTTCGCTTCCCTGAAACCCGGCCTCGGGGAAATTCAATCCGCCTCCGGAACGGCTTTCTTCAAAACACTCGAATTTTCAGGAGCGCCTTCCAATCCCGGAGGTTGGGATGTCAGCGGGGAAGGGGAGCTCAGGGCTGTGAGCCTCGGGCTTGCGGGTTTCGGCGACTTGATAACCGTAACCGGCGCCGATATCAGATCGACCCCGGGTCAATTTTCGATATCGAATGCCGCCGTGTCGCTCCGCGGGAGCGTGGTCACGATGGAGATGGCACTCAGCAACTACCTAACCGACCTGCTCCAGATGAGGGTGGATTTCTCCGGGACCCTCGAACCCGCGGCCATGGACGAATTGTCGGGCTACATCGACCTGCCCGAGGAGCTCGTTTTTACGAGCCCGCTTTCGGTGAAAGACTCGTCGCTCGTACTCGGTAACGGAAGAGAAAAACCGGGAGCCGGCGCGCTCGGTCCTTCGGGCACTCCCGTGAAAAATCCCGGCAAAAAACTGAGCCTTACCCTCAATATCGAGACAGATAACCTCGAATGGCAGGATTCCCCCAAGGACGCCCCTCAGAATCAGCAGCCCCCGCGGAGCGCTGAGTGGAATTCACCGGTACTGGGGGCGGTAAACCTTAAATCGCAGAATTTTAAATTCAAAAAACTCAACTGGGACTCCGTGGATTCCGTAATCACGTTCCTCGACCATGGTGTCAATATAGACGTCAACAGCGCTAAACTATGCGGTATCTCGACGCCCGGTCTTCTGCGGATAAACCCGCCCGGGCTCAGGTTCGAATTCAAGCCCGCTGCGACCGGCGGCGAGATCGCTTCGGTCATCAAATGCCTCCTCGATAAAGCCGGCATCATTTCGGGCGACCTCGATCTCCAGGCAACCATATCTTCCGACGGCAGCCCCGGGCGGGAGCTATACAATAACCTCAAGGGCACCGTGGAGCTCAATTCGCGGAGCGGTCGCGTGGAGAAATACGGCGGTCTCGCGAAGTTCTTTACGGTGCTCAATTTCGGCGAGCTGTTCAGGGGTGACGGGCCGGATTTCGAAAAGCACGGCTTCCCCTACGATAAACTCACGGCCAAGGCGGACGTAGAGGAGGGAAAGATTCAGATCAGGGAGGCGGTAATGGACGGCCCTTCGATCAAAGTCGTATGCGAGGGGTTCATCGATCTCGTGAACATGAGGCTCGACCTTGAGCTCCTCGTCATTCCCGTGATGGCCGTGGATTCGGTGATCGAAAAGATACCGCTCGTGAATTTCCTCCTCGGGAAAAACTTCGTCTCTATACCGATAAAGGTGACGGGGGACATATCCGATCCCCATGTGACGACGATATCCCCTACTGCTGTCAGCTTCGGGCTCCTCGGCCTCATAAAGCAAACGCTCAACATACCCGTAACGATATTCAAACCCGTGAGCAGGAACGGGGATGCGGGGGATAAAAAGGAGAGCTCCGGGAAAGACCTGGCGGACGAAAATCAACCTACCGGCCATCCGGCGGAGTCATTAAACAGCGACGGACTCAACCGATGAGTTATACCACCATCCGTTCGGCATTCAGCGATGTATGGTATCGTTCATTTGTTTCTCAGTATGTCCCTGATCTCCGCTAGCAGCTTCTCCTCGTTCGAAGGCACGGGCGGGGCAGGCGCGGTCTCTTTCTCTTCTCTCAGCTTGTTGATATTCCTCACGAGGATAAATACAGCGAAAGCTACTATGAGGAAGCTGATTATCGTATTTATAAACTTGCCGTAATTTATGGTCACGGCACCCGCTTTCGCGGCGTCCGAAAGCGCGGGGTAGGGGCCCGGGGGCGTCCCTTCCCTGAGCACAAAAAACAGGTTCGAAAAATCGACGTCGCCCAGGACGAGCCCTATGGGGGGCATCATCACGTCGTTAACGAGAGACTGGACGATCGTCCCGAATGCTGCTCCGATGATAATGCCGACGGCCATATCGACGACATTCCCCCGCATGGCAAATTCTTTAAATTCCTTAAGCATAATTGATATCCGCTATCCGGGACTTGGTTCTAGTATCTCACACGCCGTTTTTAATATCAATGATTTATTCGTCCCGGACTGCCGGGAATTAGACTCGGGATAAGCGGGCTGATAAAATAAAGGCCTTGAGGGCCGCGTCTCATATGGAAGACAGCAAGAGGGTGGAAATTACGTACTGCAGGCAGTGCCGCTGGCTGTTGAGGGCGTCCTGGATGGCCCAGGAGCTTCTGACGACGTTCGACGTCGAGCTCGGCGAGGTAGCTCTCGTGCCCGGCACGGGCGGGATATTCGAGGTCAGGGTAGGGGACGAGCTCGTCTGGTCACGGAAGGAGAGGGGGAGGTTCCCAGATATAAAAGAGCTCAAGCAGCTCGTAAGAGACAGGGTAGCCCCCGGCAGGGACCTCGGCCACTCGGACGGATAAAACGTATACGGGAACGCCTCGTGTACGTAGTGTTGCCTTTGTCCTCGTTCCGTAGCTCGTTTGGTGCACCAGGTTTCCTCGTCTGTGTATAATATTCCTCCATGCCCGTATACCTTCTCGACGATTCGCTCGTCTTCCCTGATCCCATGCACGCGGAGCCGAACGGGCTTCTCGCCGTGGGAGGGGACCTCAGCGTCCCGAGGCTACTCTTGGCATACAGGAGCGGCATCTTCCCCTGGTACTCCGAAAACAATCCGATCCTGTGGTTTTCCCCAGACCCCCGGCTGGTTCTCACTCTTGAGGATCTCTACGTTTCGAGGAAGTTAAAGAAGGTCTTGAAATCAGCCCAATTCGAAGTCTTCTTCGACACGGCTTTCGGCGATGTCATAAGGAGCTGCTCCGCTGTCAGCCGGAAGGGGCAGACAGGGACCTGGATCACGAGAGACATGATCCGCGCTTATACGGAGCTCCACGAACTCGGTTACGCCCACTCCGTCGAAACGTATCACGAGGGGGAGCTCGCGGGAGGGCTCTACGGCGTCGCGATAGGCGGAGTCTTTTTCGGGGAATCCATGTTCCACATCGTCAGCGACACGTCGAAGGTCGCGCTCTATCACCTGGTGGAGAAGCTCCGCGAGCTCGGTTTCGATTTCATAGATTCCCAGGTGCCCAACACTCATATGAAAAGGATGGGAGGAAGGGAGGTCGGGAGAGAGAGCTTCCTTGTAATGCTCCGGGATGCGGTGAATAAAAAGACCCCGCTCGGGAAGTGGACGGATAACAGGAATTTGAAATTAGAGAGGCTCTGAGTAACATCTTTGCGGATTATTCCCGGCATGAGCCGAAATCATCCGTCAAGGAGGAGGAGTATGAAATCTATATTATGCTACGGGGATTCCATAACATGGGGTTATAACCCCGCAGACGGGACGAGGTTCCCGTTCGCGGACAGGTGGCCCGGGATATTGCAGACGGAGCTCGGAGAGGCGTACAGGGTAATAGAAGAAGCTCTGCCGGGCAGGACGACGAGCATAGACAGCCCTTATCTCCCGGACAGGAACGGAAAAAAGTCCCTCCCGCTCGTGCTCGAGAGCCACTTGCCCGTCGATCTCTTCATATTGATGCTCGGCACGAACGACCTCTGGAAACCGCTCGGCCTCTCAGCCTCGGACATAGCAGCGTCCTGCATGTCGCTTATATGGACCGTGCAGAAGGCAATGGCGGGGCCTGCGTACGGCGTCCCTAAGATACTGCTCATAGCCCCTCAGCCGCTTGGCCCGCTCTCGCCTTTTATGAAGTTTTATTTCGAAGGCCGGGCGCAGGTCTCGAGGGCGCTCGCTGGAGAGTACAGGAAAGCGGCCGGTATTACCGGCAGTCACTTCCTTGACGCGTCTAAATACGTGAAGTCGAGCAGGATCGACGGGGTTCACCTGGACGCCCCCGGGCAGAGGAAGCTCGCCCTGGGGGTGAAAAAGTCAGTCCTCTCGATTCTCGCTGGAAAATGAGTACGGCATTGGGCCCGGTGCGTTAAAATTGAAAATTGACGGACTGCATGTATAATGAACACCGTTTTTTGGTATATAAAACTGGCCAGAGCCTGAATAATTAAAATCCGGAAATCAGCGAATCGATTAATATGCGCAAGGAGGTTCTTTAATGAGCGATTGGAAGGTTGTAAATCACGGACACCCGGATATTAAACCCTCAAAGGATAGAAGGGCCATCTTCATCGGCAGGTATCAGCCCTACCACATGGGTCACATAAGCCTTGTCAGGCAGAAGCTCGACAAGGGCATTCCCTGCCTCATCATGGTGAGGGACATCCCGCCCGACCCCCAGAACCCGTTCACGACCGAGCAGACCGTGGACATGATAAGAAAATACCATGCGAGCAAGGGGGACGATGTCGTGGTCATGATCATCCCGGATATAGAGTCCGTCAACTGGGGAAGGGGAGTCGGTTACGAGATGAACGAATTCTTCCCGCCCGATGATATAGGCTTCATCTCGGCTACAAAAATCAGGAACGCAATATCCGAAGGCAATGACGATTGGCGGAAGCTCGTAGACGAGTCCATTCAGGACGACGTCGTCAGGTATCTTAAAGGCTGACGCTCACTACGTAACCCCTCTATATTCTTCTGATAATTATCGAGATTGAATACCCGGAAGGACGGCCCCCGGCTATCCTTTCCGGGTTTTTCTTCAATGGAGCTACGCCCTCCTCTTGCCGCTACCTTAGGATGAACTGAATGTTCCGTGTCCCTGTTCCAAAAAACGAGATTATAATATTGATGTAAAATGGAGTACTTGAGTGAATCGGATGACAGAGTCTAATCGTAACGAAAAAGAATTCAGCAATTTTCATCAGTTTTACGCGTATTACCTTTCGGAGCACGCGAACCCTCTTAACAGGCGCCTCCACTTTGCGGGGTGTATTCTGGTGCTGATAGTCGTCCTTACGGCGCTCCTCGCCGGGGAGCCGACCCTCCTCATTTTCGCCCCTCTATTCGGATACGGCCTCGCGTGGGCGGGGCATTATTTCGTTGAGAAGAACAGCCCTGCCACGTTCAAACACCCGCTCTGGAGCCTTATGGGCGACTGGGTCATGTTCAAGGACATCATGATAGGGAAATTGAAGCTCTAGTTTCACCCTCGGACAGCTTTCCTTATATATCTTATTTGCCGGATATTCTGCATATCTTGTTTACAAAACAGCGCTTGACTGGGTAGAATCATTCATACCCGTTTCTATTTCCGCGACCGGGTGTCGAAATATCCGCAATGCCAAGACTCCTTGTCTTTCAGCACGTAGCTCACGAGATTCTCGGAACGCTCGACCCCCTGCTGAGGGGTTCCGGGTTCAGGATCAAGTACGTCAATTTCGAGCGGCATCCCGGCTTCGAGCCGAGCCTCGAGGGCTATGACGGCCTTATCGTGCTCGGAGGCCCTATGAACGTGGACGAGGTAGACAGATATCCGAATCTCGCCTATGAGGTGCAAATGATCCGCGAGGCTGTGAGGTCGGGCATGCCCGTTCTGGGCATTTGCCTCGGGTCGCAGCTTATTGCAAAAGCGCTCGGCGCCAGGGTGTATAAGAACCGTGAGAAGGAGATAGGCTGGTACGATCTTTCCCCGACCGAGGCCGGCCGGAAGGACCCGCTCATTTCTCACTTCTCGGGCACGGAGAAGATATTCCAGTGGCACGGCGACACTTTCGACGTACCCGGAGGGGCGGTTCTCCTCGCTTCTTCCCCCCTCTGCAGGAATCAGGCCTTCCGTTACGGGGAAAACGTCTACGGCCTCCAGTTCCATCTCGAGGTCGACGAGCCCATGGTCGAGAGGTGGCTCCGCATACCGGGGAATAAAAAAGAGATCGAGGAATTAAACGGGAAGATCGATCCTGAAAGGATAAGAAAGGAAACCCCCGAATACATTCCCCGCCTTAAGGAGCTCAGCGACAGGGCGTTTGCGGGGTTCATCGGGTTCTTCGGATTCAATAAAAAACGGAAGACCCTCCCTTCGAGATAATGATATCGGCCTATTTCTCGTTCGAGTTGTTCGATTTCTTGGGCGCGAGCTGCTTCCCGAATTTCCTGTAGTCCTCGGCGAACTCCCTCAACTTCTTGTCCACGAGGTAGTTTATGCTGCCCCTTTTGAACTTCCCGCTCGGCCCCCTCGCCCCCGCTTCTTTCCCCGTCATGATCTCGATCGCCTGGTCGATCGTCTCGACCGGGTAAATGTGGAATTTCCCGTGCTTGACCGCTTCCACGACGGTCTTCTTGAGCATCAGGTTCTTCACGTTCTGGTAGGGGATAACGACCCCCTGCTCGCCCGTGATGCCTTTAGCCTTGCACACGTCGAAGAACCCCTCTACCTTTTCGTTTACACCGCCTATGGGCTGTACCTGGCCCTTCTGGTTCACCGAGCCCGTGATAGCAAGGCCCTGTTTTATGGGGACGCCCGAGAGGCTCGACAGCAGCACTATCAGCTCGGCGGCCGACGCGCTGTCCCCGTCTATAGTTTCGTAGCTCTGCTCGAACCCTATGCTTGCCGAAAGGCTCAAGGGCTTGTTCTGCGCGTACTTGGCTCCTAAGTACCCGCTCAGTATCAGGACGCCCTTATCGTGGATGTTGCCGCTCATCCTCGATTTCCTTTCTATATTCACGACCCCTTCCGTGCCCATGAAGGTCTCGCACGTTATGCGTGACGGTTTGCCGAACGCATAGTCCCCCATGTTATACACCGCGAGGCCGTTTATCTGACCCGTGACCGTGCCTTCCGTATCGACGAGCAATATCCCTTTCGCGATGAGCTCCTGGATTTTCTCCTCGACCATATTCGACCTGTAGATCTTTTCCTCGATCGCCTTCTCCACGTGAGGGCGCTTTGTGAGCCCGTCCGAGCTTTCGAGCTTCGCCCAGTAGTCGGCTTCTTTCAGTATCTTGGTTATGGAGCCGAGCTGTACCGAAAGCTTCCGCTGGTCCCCCGACAGCCTCGATGAATACTCGATCACGGTTTCGAGTCCGCTCCTGTCGAACGGGTTCAAGTTGTCTCTCTCGCATATCGACTTTATGAAGCAGGAGTACTGGGAGAGCGTAGCGTCGTTCCTGTCGACTACGGTGTCGAAGTCGGCTTTCACCTTGAAGAGTTTCCTGAAGTCTTCATCGTATGCGTACAGCATTTGATAGAGGTACGAGTTTCCCGCGATTATCACCTTCACGTCGAGCTTTATGGGCTCCGGTCTCAGTCCTATTGTGCTCGAATACCCGAACTGCTGATATATATCCTCTATCCTCAGCTCCTGGTTCTCAATGGCTTTCTTGAGCGAGTCCCATACGAAGGGGAATTTGAACATATCGAGCGCTTCGAGCACGACGTAGCCGCCGTTCGCCTTGGCTAGAGAACCCGGTCGAATCATCGTGAAGTCCGTGAACAGCGCTCCGAACCTCGCCTCTTTCTCTATAGAGCCGAAGAGGTTCGTGTACGTAGGGTGCGTTTCGAATATTACAGGCGCCCCCTCCGTGAGCGAATTGTCTATGAACACGTTGACCTTGTATTCCGTGAACGTCGGCTGCTGCTGTGCCGGCATTCTGAACGCGAACGGCAGCCCGGCCGGCTGTGCGCTCTTGTCGGGGAGGAAGTTGTCTATGTTCTCGAGGATGTGCTTCTGGACCTGGTCCAGATAATCGATAATTACCGGAAACATCTGATATTTCTCGCTCAGGTCTTCGATAAGGTCGCGGACCGCGAAGAGGGCGACACGTCTTTCGAGCTCCTTCAGCCTCTCGACGGCCTCGTTTTCTATTTTCCGGGCCTCTTTCAAGGCCTCCGCGACCTCGTTGTCGGTCTTTTCCTTCCTGTTTATAATTTCGTCCTTGGCCTCGTCGTTAAGCGCATTGTACTGCTCCTGGGATATCGGCTTCCCCTCCATGAGCGGGATAGTTATTATCCCCGTCGGGGAGAATTGTATCTGTATGTTATTCCCGGCGGCCTTTTTCTGCAGCTCCTCGAAGAGGACGTTCTTTTTCCTCTGGGACTCGTTCATGATGCTCTGCTTCTGCTCCTCGAACTCCTTGCTCTCGAAAGCCCTCGGTATGTCCGTCTTCAGTATCTGGAGAAAGTCCTCCATGTCCTTTCTGAAGAGCTTCCCCTTTCCCGTCGGGAGCTCGATCGCCTTGGGCTCGTTCGGGTCGAGGAAGTTGTATACATAGCACCAGTCTTTAGGGGTAGGCTTCGTTTTTGCGACTCTCGACAGGATTGTCTCTATCGTCGTCGATTTCCCCACCCCTGTCGGTCCGACGAGGAAAATATTGTATTCCGCGTAGCCCATCCCTATGCCGAATTCTATCGATTCGACGGCCCTTTTCTGGCCGATGAAGTCCGTGCACGGCGGCAGGTCTTCCGTAGTCTTGAAGTTAAGCTGGCTAAGGTCGCAATACATGTAAACCTGCGAGACCTTCAGTTCCTGAACCTTTCTCATCGGTATTCCCCTTTGTGGAGGTTATTCCCCTGTATGAATATTAATACGAAATCCGGGAGAAATATTACCATCCCGCGATTTCCCGTTCAAAGCCGTAAAATCCGTTGTCTTTATTCGGGTGTATCCAGATTATTCTGTATTTACGGTAAATACGCAAGTACTTTTAACCCCGCTCCGGAAGCGCGGTCTTCCGTGTCCGGATAAAAGAAGGCGCAGGAACGGGCTTCGGGGTGCGAAGGATCACGGGATGAACGGTCCTCCCGGCGGTTCCTTTTAAAAATTACCATTTTGTTTATTATTATTGCCTGCCTGACACGGGGGGATTCGTTTGAGAACATTTAACGTACTGGCGGTACTTTCAGCGGCTGTAATTGTTCTGTCGTGCGCTTCGTCCGGCCCGAGATACGACGCCGAGACCGGGAAGGGGCCGCTCTTCCCCGTGGAAAAAGAGTTCCGGTGGGGGTTCATTGACGGGAAAGGTGATATCGTAATACCCTACAAATACGAAGGCGCGGTCGATTTCTCGGAGGACAGGGCGCTCGTCAAGGTCGACGGCAAATGGGGGTATATAAACCAGTTCGGAATCATGGTCATAACGCCCGAGTTCGAGGAGGCGCAGAAATTCTCGGGAGGGCTCGCCCAGGTCAAGATCGAGGGCCGTTACGGATATATAGATAAAGTGGGCAAGATTGTCTCCGAGCCCCAGTTCGAGAAATCGGAGCCGTTCTCCGAAGGACTCGCCGCCGTCAAAATCAACGGCAGGTGGGGCTTCATCGACAAAGACGGGCAAATGGTTATCCCGCCCCGGTACGAGAGGGCGTTCAGCTTCTCGGACGGCTATGCGCTCATAGTGGTCGACGGCAAGGGCGGGTATATAAAGAAAAACGGCAATGTCTTCATTAAACCCCAATACGAATGGGCGGAGGGGTATTCGGACGGCCTCGCCTGCGTCTTGCTCGATGGGAAATACGTTTACCTGGACAAGTTCGGCGAAGTCAAGCTGAAGACGGACTTCGAGGGAGCGAGGCATTTCAAGGAGGGCGCCGCCGCGGTCACGAGGAACGGAAAGCAGGGATTTATAAACAAGAGCGGGCTCATCATAGTCCAGCCGCAATTCGACGAGGCGGGCGATTTCTCGGAAGGGCTCGCGACTGTCAAACTCGACGGCAAATGGGGTTTCGTCAACAAGAGGGGGGAGGTCGCGATAGAGCCCCGTTACCTGACGGCGGTGAGCTTCTCGCAGGGGTTAGCTATTGTCGAGCTCGGCAACGGCAACTGGGGTTACATAGACGGGAAAGGGAATTTCGTATGGAAATCTTTCGAATAATAGATATGCGTCGTCATGCCGCGCTTCACCCCGCGCCCAGCTTCTGGGCCTTTTCCTCGGCCAGGCCCGCATCCCCGTCTCCGTTCTGCGCAGGCTTAAGTAATCCGCCGGTCGAGCCCAGTATCATGGCTATACCCGCGAGAGTCGTGATCTGAAACGCGTGCTGCCAGATCAGGAGGTCGTATCCGGCCGAGAACCCGACTCTCATGAAACCGGCCGAGGCGACGCCCGGGGCCTCCCCGATGGAAAAAGCCTTCGTCATGGCGAGCTGCCCGACGGTCCCGAAAACGCCTATGCCTGCGAGCATGAGGAGGTTCGCGGGTTTCTCCATGAACGAAAAATCGAATTCCCTCCCGAGTATGAGGATAAGCAGCAGGCACACCGCGGCCGCAGTGCCAGAGAAATGCGTGACGATCGTCCTCGGATCGATGTCCCTCAGCTTCCTCAGGAGCACCATCACGAGAGCGCCTGAGAGGGCGGCGAAGAGCGCCGCTAGCCCGGCCGCGTTCTGGTCGCGGAGGTGCGCATGCTCGACGAGTACGACCCCCGTCATGCCGAGGATTATGGACAGCCATATCCTTTTACTCGTCGTTTCGCCGAGGAGGAATCCCGCAAGTATTGCCACCCAGATCGGTCTTGATTCCGTTATGACCGCAACGTCCGAGATGGGGAGCTTTGTGAGCGCATAGAAGGTCGCGATCATCGCCGAGCAGCCGACTATGCTCCTCACCCAGAGCAGCGGCCTGTCGAAGAGGAATGGTTTGAGTCCCGCCCGGCGCGTAAGGACGAGCGCTATCACGAAAGACATGAACATCCTGAGGAACGCCAGAATAAGCCAATCGCACTCGCTGCCTAGCGCGTGTATGAGGGCCCCCATGGTCGCGAAGTCGAAGCCTCCCAGTATCATCCAGAAGACGGCCTTGTTGTTTGCTGACTTTAGGCCTTTCAAGCTTTTTCTAATATTCATCCGGTCCCGCTTGCTGCCGAGTGTGTTTTCCTGGTTCCGATTAGCCTTCGTTTTCCCGGGCCTGGAGTGATCGAAGGGTTCCCGAAAGTATATTAATAATATACCCGAGTGCCGGGGCCCAGTGTTAAATAAGGAGATTGTCGTGGTCCCCGAGGAACCTCATGACTATCTCATTGAATTCGTCCGGTTTCTCGATCGGTGGGACGTGTCCGCAGTGCTTGATCGTGACGAGGGTCGAGTTCTTTATTTTCTCCCTCAGGATCCTCGAATATTTGACCGGTATCAGTATGTCCTCCTCGCCTGCTATTATGAGCGTGGGCGCCTTTATTTCCGAGACGCGGTCGCGAAGGTCGTGGTTCCTGCTCGCTTTCGAGAGGTTGACGACCGGCTTCACGGGGTTCAGCGCCAGATTGAACTCCTTCATGGCCATCATCCTGTCGAGGTTCTGTTTCGTGAACTCTTCGGAAAAGAGGTACGGGAGGGCGACGTCGTATCTGAGCCCGCTCCCGCCCGCCTCGGCTGACTTTATCCACGACGTGATGATGAGCCCGAGGAGCGTATCCACGTATGAGCACGTATCCACGAGCACGAGCGCTCCTGTTTTCTCCGGATGGCGCAGGGCGAAATGCTGCGCTATCATGCCGCCGTTCGAGAGGCCGATTATGTGAGCTTTCGGTATGTCCAGCTTCTCCATAAGCATGCGGAGGTCGTCCGCGTGCAGTTCCTGTGAATACTCGGTCTCAGGCTTGTCCGATCCCCCCTGGCCCCTGCAGTCATATCTCAGCATCCTGTACTTTCTGCTGAATGGCTCCACCTGGAGCAGCCATCCGTTAAGATCCATGGTCAGGCCGTTGATGAAAACCACGGGCGGCCCGTAGCCCGATATCTCGTACTGGAGCTCTATCGAATCAATGTTTACTCTGGGCATGCTTCCCTGACGCTGTCGGCGCGTCCTTTAAAAGGTCCCTCAGGTCCCTTATGACATAGTCGGGTTTGATTTCGGAAATTATCAGGTCCTCTTCGGTAGTGGAGCCCGAAAGCGCGAGTACCGTCGCTATGCCCGCGTTCCTCCCCCCCTGGACGTCGGTATCGAGACGGTCTCCCACTATCGCGAACCTGTCTCTGTCCCTGTGCAGATGCTCGGCTAAGGCCACTTCGAACATTATCACTTCCGGCTTGCCCGCCACGACGGCCTTCCTCCCGCATGCGGTCTCTATCGATGCGAGCACCGCCCCTGTCGCAGGCACCAGTCCCTCGGGCGCGGGGAAAGCAGGGTCGCGGTTCGTCGCGAAGAACTCCGCCCCTCCGCGTACCGCAAGGGCCGCTATTTTCATCTCCTCGTAATGGAAATCCGGGTGGCCGCCGACTATGACGAAGTCAGCCTTCTTTGCTTCCTCTCCGCTTACGATCTCAAGCCCCGTGAGCTTTATTTCGTCCTTGAGCGAGCCGCTCCCGACGACGTACGCTTTTTTGTCCTTTATGTCAGTGTGCGTGTTCCTGATATGGTATGCGATCGCCATCCCGGAAGTGACGACGTCTCCCGGATTTATCACGATCCCCATCCCGCGGAGCTTCTCCGAATATTCCGCAGCTGACTTTCTCGGGTCGTTGGTCAGGAAAATCACGATTTTTCCGGCTTTCTTCAGGAGGTTTATCGTTTCGACGGAGCCCTCGGTCGGGCTATCGCCCACGTACACCACGCCGTCGAGGTCGATGAGGAAACAGTCGAATAGGTCAGCGAGTCTCATTGAGGTTAGTCGAGAGGGGGAAATGTGCCGATATTATCCGAATCTCTTCAGCCGCGGAAATCAACCCCAGATATGCCTTTTAAGCTCTTCCTGCTTGTCGTCTCCGGATTCTTTTCTGAAAAGCGATATAACCCTCATCTGGTCGTCCTGCGAGATCTCCACTCCGATCAGGTTCAGGATGTCCACGGCCGCCTGCCTGTAACCCTCGTAGTATTCTTCCACCTCCCCCGACGCCCTTACCGTCTTGGAGTCGAGGAAAAGCGCTATCGCGGCGTATTCAAGCGGCACGTCATCGGCTATCTCCAGATGGTATCCCTCCATATGGCCGACGAGCAGGTGGTTCTTCCAGGCCTGAATGACTCTCTCTATGTCTTCCTTCTTCATAACAATAACCTAACTACTATTCCCAAGCCGTTCAAGTGCACGGGACCGGGGCGAATGGGCACGGCCCGTTATCCCGGACCGCCCCCGTCATAGCGGATCTTCCCCGCCGGCTCATGCAATCGGCAGCCGCCCCTCTCAGCCGTTCCTGTTGTGCAGGAGCTTGCTGGCGACGATTATGTTGTCCCTGCCGGCAGCCTCGGCTATCTTGACGGCCTCGCCCAGCTTGACCTTGTCCGAAAGCGTGGCGAGCTTGAGGAGCATCGGCAGGTTGACGCCTGAGATGACCTCGACGTTGTTTTCTTCGAGGAATGTAAGGCTGATGTTGGAAGGCGTCCCTCCGAACATGTCCGTCACGAGTAGTATTCCGTCTTTCCCCTTCACCCTTTTGATCGCGTTCTTTATCTCCTGCTTGAAGGTCTCGAACTCCCTGTCGGGATGGAGACAGACCCCTTCCATCTTTACCGGCGGGTTCGACGAGAGCACGAAATTCACCGCCGCGATAAGCTCCTTTGCCAGCTCTCCATGGGTTACTACGACAATACCTACCATCCCGATTATCTCCTTAGCTCTTTGATATGTCCCTGTGTATCGTGACCGGCGACAGGTGTTTGAAATGTTCGGACAGTTTTTTTGCGACGACCACCGACCTGTGCTTCCCGCCCGTGCAGCCTATGGCAATCGTTAGGTAAGTTCTTCCCTCTTTCTCGTACTTGGGTATCAGGAATTCGAGGAACTCCGTGAGTTTTTCGATATACTCGCCCGTTTCCTCTCTGCTCATAACAAAACGAACGATCTGGTCGTCGAGGCCGTTCAGCTCCTTGAGCTCCTCGACAAAGAAGGGATTCGGCAGGAATCTCACGTCGAAGACCATGTCGGCGTCATAGGGATAGCCGTGCTTGAAGCCGAAGGACAGTATGTTGACGAGGAGGCTTTGGGTACGCGATTTGTCGAATATGTTTTTTATCAGCTCCTTGAGCTCGTGTACGTTGAAATCGGAAGTGTCTATGCTGTAGCTCGACAGCTCTTTCAGCTCCCTCAGCATTTCCCTCTCTTTCGATATTCCTTCGAGTATGTTTCCGTTGACCGAAAGCGGGTGTTTCCTCCGGGTTTCCTTGTATCTCCTGACGAGCGCCGAGTCCGACGAGTCGAGGAAGACGACGTCAATAGGATGGCCCTTCTCCTTGAGGTCCTTGATAACTTCGGGCGCCCCCTTGAAAAAAACCCCCTCGCGTATGTCCACGGCAAGGGCTATTTTGTTGATATCTCCCTGCGAACTCTCGCAGAGCTCGATAAACTTCGGAAGGAGTGTCATGGGCAGGTTGTCGACGCAGTAATAACCGAGGTCTTCGAGGACGTTCATTGCGGTGCTTTTTCCGGAGCCGGAGACGCCGCTGATGATAACCAGATTAGTCATTTAATTCCTTATTGGGCGGCGTGCCGATGTTCAAGTGTCAAAACTGCGGGGCGAGTGTACGCCGCTCATTTTCAGCAATTGGTTTCGTGCCGCTACTTCTATTATGGTAGCCGTGTTCCTGCCGGGGCTTACGGGAATGACCAGATGGGGGAGTTGTACGCCGAGGATGCTGTAGCTGCCGGTTTCGATCCCGAGCCTGTCGTATTCCGTGCCCGGATCCCACTGAACAAGCTCTATAACCATGTCGATCTCTCTCTTGTCCATGACCGATGTCGTCCCGAACAGGTCCTTTATATTAATTATACCTACACCTCTCACTTCCATAAGGTGTTTGATGCGTTCGGGCCCGTTTCCGACAAGCTTCGATATCCCGACTTTTCTTATCTCGACGATATCGTCAGAGATGAGTTTAGAACCTCTGTTTATTAAGTCAAGAGCACACTCGCTTTTACCTATACCGCTCTTTCCGAGTATCAAAACCCCGAGCCTGTGTATGTCCATAAGCACCCCGTGGACGGTCGCAAAAGGGGCGAGCCTCACCTCCAGTATCTCCTGGAGGAGCGATATAAGCTTGCCTGTATAGAGCTTGGTCGTAAAAAGAGGGATGTCCCTCCTGTTGCAGGACGCTTTGAGCGCCTCGTCGGGCTCGAGCTCTTTTGAAATTATGAAGCAGGGGACGTTCTGGAACGAGAGGCTCTTGGTCACGCTCTCTTTTTCGCCCCCCTTGAGCCTTTCGAAGTAAGCTATCTCGGTTTTGCCGAGTATCTGGATCGTGCCTTCTTCGAGCTTCAGGTCGGGGTCCAGAAGTTTCAATCCCGGCTTCTGTATCCTGTCCGAGTATATCTCGCGTGAGAGCCCCTTCCGGCCCGCTATCAGCTCTATCTGGAGTTCTTCGCCCCAGGTCTTGAGGAGCTCCTCGACCCTGAGCGTCGCCACGTTTTCAGAGTTTCGCATCTTCCATGATTATGGAGTCGTATATCTCGTCCTGTGTTTCAAGCGTCATAAGCTTCGCGCGGAGCTCCGGGTTCTTGAATATCCTGGAGATCCTCGCTAAAAGCTGGATATGAGCTCCTATGGAGGTCTCGGGGGCGACGAGAATGATAAAGAGGTGAGTCAGCTTAGCGTCGAGCGAGTCGTAGTCTATGCCCTCTATGCTTCTCCCGAACCCCGCTATGATGCCCGATATGCCGCTCAGCTTGGCATGGGGTATCGCGACGCCCGAGTCCACGGCGGTGCTGCAGAGCCTTTCCCTTTCCATCAGCACTTCGATCAGCTTCTCGTCATTGATATTGGGGTAGGCGGATGCCAGATTCTCCGTGAGCTCCCTGATCACGTCCGGCTTGGATCTGGATTGAAGGTTGGGAATGACTGTTTTTCGTTCCAGCACATCGGAGATTTTCATTGTGTCGCTTGCCGGTTTCAGGGTTCAATTAAGGTTATCTGTCCCTTTCCGTCGATGTAGAGCACGTTCATATCGTTCGAGGCGCTGTTCCGGAAGGTGACGAAGTTCGCGTCCGACACCCGGAGCTGGAGCGATGCCTCTTCAACCGTCATGGGTTTTTCTGGCAGCTTGCGGACCCTTATATTGGTCAGGCTTCCGGCACCTCTTTCGGGAGCCGTGCCCGCGCCAGCGGCGCCTTCCTTGTTCTTCGCCCCGATCCTTCTCTTGGACTTTTTCTTCTTGTCCGTCTCTTTCTTGAGCTGCTTGATGATGATGTCGAGCGCGCTGTCGATCGCGGTGTACATGTCGGTCGTTTCGAAAGAGCTCGCGGCCTTGAGATTCTTGCTGCTTATGGATATCTCCGCCGTGTCCCTGAACTTCTCCGCCGACAGTACGAAACTCACGTCGCAGGGGTCGTCTCCTGATTTCAGGTACCTTTCTATCCTCTTTGATTTCTTGACGGCGTAAGATTTAAGCTTTTCGGGGTCCTGATTATTGTTTATATGTCTCGTCGTTACTCTTACTCTCATTTCTTTTTTTCCCTTTTTGCGAGGCTCTGGCTGAAGAAGATGGTATTTTAAGGGTTTTTCTATATTTTGCAACAGTTCTCCGCGCGACTATTACGTTCCTTCTCTCGAGTATTTTGGAAATATCCTCGTCCGAATACGGACTCTCCGGCAGCTCCTCAGCCACTATCTCTCTTATCATCGACTTCACTCTTTCGAAGGAAACCTCCTTGCCGTGGGAGGTTTCGATTTTTCTCGAAAAGAGTGATTTCAGCTCTATCGTCCCCTGCGGCGTCTGTATGTATCTCCGGCTCGTAATGCGGCTCACAGTGGATTCGTGGACGCCCACCGACTGCGCGACGTCCTTCAGGATGAGCGGCTTTATATAGTCCTTGCCGTGCTCGAAGAAGTCCCTCTGCACTTCGACGATCTTGGCTATGATTTTCTTTACGGCGGCTTCCCGCTCCTCGAGACATTTCATTATCCTCTGGGCGGCCTCTATCTTTTCCTTTAGGAAAAGCTTCGCTTCGGGCGGGAGGCTTTTTTCCTTCTTCAAGAGGTTCCTGTAGTAGCTGCTGATCCTCACCTTCGGGAAATCCCGGTTCAGCTGCACCTGGAGCTCGTTGCCGACCTTATAAACATAGAAATCGGGGATTATATATTTTTCGGGGTCCTTCTCGTAATAGGGCCTCCCGGGCTTGGGCTCCAGCGTGGATATGACCATGAGCGCTTCCTTGACGTCCTCGGCCGGGCATCCGAGACTCTCTGCGATCTCGAACAGGTCTTTCTGGTCGAGGTCTTCGAGATGGTTTTCGATGAGCTTAAGCACCGTGCAGTTTTCCGTGTATCCGAGGTCGAGCGCCTGGATCCTCAGGCATTCCTTGAGGTCTCTCGAACATACGCCCGTCGGGTCGAATGACGTCTGGATCCGCGTTAAGACGTCCGTGATCCTGTTTATCAGCTCAGGGTCGGGTTTCGGCGGTTCGTTCCCCGCGCTGTTGTCTCCGGTTTCGGAAACGGCGTCCTCAGCCTGCGGGACCGGCTCCGGGCCCGCAAGATAGAGCGTCCCTATCTCCTCGACGCCTATGTCGAGGTACCCGTCCTCGTTCGTGTTCCCGATTATGATCGAGCCTATATGCTTCTCTTCCGGGGTGAAATCCGAGACTTCCAGCTGCCAGGTCAGGTGTTCCGTGAGCGAATCGGGCGAGCTTATCCTGTTCTCCCAAGCCTGCTCCTCCTCGCCCTCGTCGTTGTACTGTCTCGAGGAATAATGCGGCATATCGCTCGACTCGCCGCCGAACAGCCGGCTGTCCCCGGTTATACCGAGATCGATCGATTCTTCCGATGAGCCGTTCTCGCCTTTCTCTTTTACTTCTTCCGCTTCCTCGAGTGTGGGGTTTTCAATGAGCTGCTCTTCGAGATAGTCCTTCAGCTCGAGCGTCGTCATCTGTATCAGCTTCAGGAACAGCTGAAGCTCCTGGGTCAATATGAGGCGCTGCTGAAGCACCTGCCTCTGGGACGTGGTCTGGCTGAGATTAGTGCTCATAACCCGCTCTTGCAAAACAAGTTAGAATCCCCCATCAAATTCTATGCCAATTCGTTTATATTCTACAAGCTTATAACCTATTTGTCTAAAATGCCAGCGATTTTTAAGAGAGGCGTGCGGGGTTAACCACGGGTTACGCTCTTTACATAGGCCCGGCAGCCCCGGGCGGGTATAATTTAATTCTGAAATATAGAGAGGAATTTGAGAATGGAATTTCAGGGACTGGGAAAGCTGATAATTATTCTGGGGATATCTCTCGTTGTTATCGGGCTCCTGATAACCTTCGCACCCAAGATACCGGTAATAGGCAAGCTGCCGGGAGATTTTTACTTCAGGCGCGGAAACACCTCATTCTATTTTCCCCTCGCTACTTCGATACTCATAAGCGTCATAATCTCGATTATCCTGAGCGTCATATTCCGGGGCAGGTAGGCGGGGCACCTTTTCAGTGGGGCTCAGCCGGTATCGCCCACTTCCGCCTTTTGGACATGAGAGCCTCGTAAGCACTTATTTTGTCCTCGTTATGGAGCGTAAGCGCGATATCGTCCAGGCCCTCGAGGAGTGTTTTCTTCTTGAAGGGATCTATGTCGAACTTGGCTTTCCAGCCGTCCTCTCCCTCCATGCTCTGGGTTTCGAGATCGACCGTGAGTGTGTAGCCTTTCTCCGCGTTCACCCTCGAGAAGAGCTCTTCTACGAGCTCCTCACTCAGCACTATGGGGAGTATGGCGTTCTTGAAACAGTTATTGTAGAAAATGTCGGCGAAGGAAGGGGCTATGATCACCTGGAAGCCGTATTCCCTGAGCGCCCAGGGGGCGTGCTCCCTGGAGCTGCCGCTCCCGAAGTTGTGTCCCGTGAGCAATATGTTGGCTCCTTTCAGATGCTCCCTGTTAAGCTCGAATTCGGGGTTGAGGCTGCCGTCCTCTTTATACCGCCAGTCGAAGAAAAGAAACTCCCCGAACCCGGTCCTCTCTATCCTTTTTAAAAACTGCTTCGGAATTATCTGGTCGGTGTCCACGTTCATCCTGTCGAGCGGGGCGACGATCCCCGTAACTTTCCTGAGCGGTTCCATGTTCTCTCCCTTTTTAAATTTCCTTCTGTAAGTCCCATTCCCTTACGTCTACGAAGTGGCCTTCTATCGCCGCGGCCGCGGCCATTATCGGGCTGACAAGATGCGTCCTCCCCCCTTTGCCCTGGCGTCCCTCGAAGTTCCTGTTGGACGTGCTCGCGCACCTCTCGCCGGGCTCAAGTATGTCGGGGTTCATGCCGAGACACATGCTGCACCCCGATTCCCTCCATTCGAACCCCGCCTCCTTGAATATCTTGTCGAGGCCGATCTTCTCCGCCTGGAGCTTTACGAGCTGTGAGCCCGGCACCACCATGGCTCTCACCGTGGGGGATACCTTCCTGCCTTTTACTATTTTTGCCGCCTCCGTCAGGTCCTGTATCCTCGAATTCGTGCAGGAGCCTATGAAGACCCTGTCGACCTTTATGTCCTGTATGGGGGTCCTGGGCTTGAGCCCCATGTATTCGAGCGCGCTCTCAGTCGCTTTGCGGTCGTTCTCGTTATCGATTGCGCCCGGATCGGGCACTATGCCCGTCACGTCCGTGACCATTCCTGGGTTCGTGCCCCAGCTCACCTGGGGAGCCATTCTCGAGGCGTCGAGCGTGATGGATTTATCGAATTTCGCCCCATCGTCCGTCCTGAGCTTCCTCCATTCGGCGACCGCTTCATCGAACTCCCTTCCCTTGGGGGCGTATCTCCGTCCTTTTATGTATTCGAATGTCTTCTCGTCGGGCGCGATCATTCCCGCCCTCGCGCCTGCCTCGATCGACATATTGCATATTGTCATCCTTTCTTCCATAGTCAGGGCCTCTATGGCGGGCCCGCGGTACTCCACGACTGTCCCCGTGGCCCCCGCCGTTCCGATATGCCCGATGATGCTCAGTATTATGTCCTTGGCCGTCACGCCGTAGCCGCGCGCGCCCGTCACCTTGACCTCGAATTCCCTGGGCAGGCTCTGCCTCAGGCACTGGGTCGCAAGCACGTGCTCGACCTCGCTCGTGCCTATCCCGAATGCGAGAGAGCCGAAAGCCCCGTGTGTGGACGTATGGCTGTCGCCGCACACGATCGTCAGACCCGGCTTGGTCAGCCCGAGCTCGGGGCCGATCACATGCACTATGCCCTGCATCTCGCTGTTTATTTTGAGACCGAAGAGCGTGATGCCGAATTCCTCGCAGTTCCTGACCAATACCTCAATCTGCTGCGCCGATATAGGGTCCTCTATCGGCAGCGCCCTGTTCGTGGTCGGCACGTTGTGGTCCATCGTGGCGTACGTGAGGTCGGGCCTCCTGACCTTTCTCCCGGAAAGCCTGAGCCCCTCGAACGCCTGGGGCGAGGTGACCTCGTGAACGAGGTGGAGGTCGATGTAAAGAAGTGTAGGCTTCCCCGGCTCCTCGTCCACCACGTGCGCTTCCCAAATCTTTTTAAAAAGTGTCTTTTCAGGCATTACCTTTCCCTCTCCGGATTTGACAGTAGAACTAAATTATACATGATAGAAAGTACTTATGCATGGCGCGTCCCCAATGATCCCCGTTTATACAGGTGAAATATAAGTACTAATTCCCGATAATCAATACCGGTTTGACCTCGCAGCGCCCGGTCTCAGACCTTAAATGCCGATCTGCCCGGGTATACGGCTTCGCTCCCTAGCTCCTCTTCAATCCTGAGGAGGCGGTTGTATTTGGCTATCCTGTCGCTCCTAGACGCGGAGCCCGTCTTTATCTGCCCCGAGTTCGTTGCGACCGCTATATCGGCGATCGTCGAATCTTCGGTCTCCCCCGAGCGGTGCGAGATTATATAGGTGTAGCCCGCCTTCTCGGCCGTCCTGATAGCGTCGAGCGTCTCGGTGAGCGACCCTATCTGGTTCACCTTTACCAGTATCGAGTTCGCGGCTTTTTCCTTTATTCCTCTCTCGAGCCTCTTGGTATTTGTTACGAAGAGGTCGTCCCCGACGATCTGCACCTTCTGGCCGAGCTCTTTCGTGATCATGCGCCAGCCTTCCCAGTCGTCTTCCGCGAGGGGGTCTTCTATCGATATTATAGGGTAGCGCTTCACCCACTCGCCGTAGAGCTCAATCAACTTTTCCTTGCCGAGCTTCCTGCCTTCCACTGTATATTTGCCGTTCTCGTAAAATTCGCTCGACGCCACGTCTAATGCGAGCGCTATCCCCGTGCCGGTCTTGTAGCCCGCTCTTACGATCGCCTCCGATATGCACTCGACCGCTTCCTCGTTCGATTTGAGTGAGGGGGCGAATCCTCCTTCGTCGCCGACGGACGTCGAATAGCCTTTCTTCTTCAGTATGGATTTCAGGTTATGGAATACCTCTACGCCCGCCCTTATGGCTTCCCGGAAGCTCCTGAATCCGAGCGGCACTATCATGAACTCCTGGAAATCGAGGTTGTTGTCGGCGTGCGCCCCCCCGTTGACAATGTTCATCAGGGGCACAGGGAGGGTATTGGCCGTAATGCCGCCCAGGTACCTGTAAAGGGGTATGCGGAGGGAGTCCGAAGCGGCCCTCGCCGCAGCGAGCGAAACGCCGAGTATAGCGTTCGCCCCGAGCTTCGATTTATTGGGCGTGCCGTCGAGCTCGATCATGAGCCCGTCAATCGTGCCTTGCGACGATACATCGAGCCCTGCGAGCTTAGGCGCTATGACCCTGTTCACGTTCTTTACGGCTTTCTCGACGCCCTTTCCCAGGTACCTCTTGTTATCGTTGTCCCTGAGCTCGATCGCTTCGTGCTCGCCCGTGGAAGCCCCCGAAGGGACTGCGGCCCTTCCGAATGAGCCGTCATCGCATAGAATATCCACCTCGATCGTAGGGTTCCCCCTCGAGTCCAGAATTTCTCTCGCTTTAACAGAAGCTATTGTAGACACTCTATAATCCTCCGGAAGGTTCGAATATAGGCTAAGGGAAATTACCACAGGAGTCGGTTCCTATCAAATCGGTAAATTTTATCGGTTATTATTAATGCAGCGTTCCCGCGGGACTCACGTGAGGAATACGGTAATTCACAAGACACTGCGTTCAGGCGGACGAGTTTATTCTTTTTGTTGGAAATATGCAGCAGGTTCGGTAAAATTCTGTGATTTAAAAATAATTCTCCAAGGAAAAAAACTTATGACGCTTGCTCGTAAATTGAAATCGATTTATATATGCGCATGCATTTCTCTTATAGCACTTCTAATTTCATGCGCCGTCGGCGACGACAAAACGCCCGGGACTATATCCGACCTCACATCGGAGGAGATCACGAGGCTCCTCAGCTGGACAGCCCCGGGAGATAACGGGAACAGCGGGACTGTGACCATTTACTTCCCGAGGTTCTACAGCGACGAGCAGGTAGCCGAAATACTGGGCGTCCCCAATCTGGACGGCGTGCCTTTTGCCGAGATCCAGGACGCGGTCATAGACAACTTCAAGGACGCGACCCAGGTCCCCGACTTCCAGGTGCCTCAGCCCGCGGGGAGCGCCGAGAGCTTCCTTTCGCCGAGGCTCGATATCACGGGGGACACGAGATACTTCTATTCGATACGCAGCAACGACGAGACGGGCGGCTCCTCGCAGCCGTCGAACGTGGTCGAGCTTTCGACGCCGCTTCAGAACGTGAGATACGTGAGCAGCGAGCCCGGGAGCTGCATCGGGCAATCTGTCGCGGCGGGGAATTACGACGGCGAGCTCGTAACGCAGAACGTATGCATAATCGATGATGACGACAACTTTTGCGGCGGCGGCGGCCTCGATACGGATATTAACGACATCGCTATCGGGGACCCGTGTCTGGGAATGGTCTATATATTCTTCGGCCAGAACGACCTCACTGAAAACGGAAGCACTACCATAGACGTCGCCGACGCCGACGTCACGATCATCGGAAACGCGTCTGACAGCTTCGGCGCCTCTTTAGCCACGACGAACGATTTCACGGGCGACAGCCAGGCGCAGGAGCTCATAATAGGCGCGCCTGATTTCAACGGAGGCACCGGAAAGGTATACATCGTTCTCGGCAGCAGGCAGATTCCGTCAGTCATAGACCTGGTGAACGGCAGCGAAGACCATTACGAGATAGTCGGAGAGAACCCCGGGGACAACTTCGGTTTTTCGGTCGCTCAGGGAAGCGGAGTGACGAACGGGAGGGGCGTGTTCATAGTAGGCGCCCCGTTTTACAGCTCCGAGACCGGAAGGGTATACGTGTTTAAGGGCGGCGACCTGGAGAAGAACGTAGAGGTCCCCGCTACGAACGCGAAAGCCATATTCACGGGACAGCAGGCGGGAGGGCTCTTCGGTTTCGATATCTCTCTCCTCGGCCGTATCGACAATAACGGCTCCGATGAGTTCGGGGTAGGGGCTCCCGAGATCGGGAAGGCGTATATTATTTTCGGTAAGTCCAACCTCCAGAGCAAAGACCTGGCGACCGACACCACAGACGTCCTTATACTGGAAGGGAGCGCAGCGGACGGCTTCGGCACGAGCATTTCAGGCAACGGGGACATAGACGAGGACGGCTTCGGTACGGACGACGTGATTGTAGGCGCTCCTGGAACGAACTCCGATACGGGCTCGGTGTTCCTCTATTCGGGCGAGGCGCTTGAGGCCAACCTCAAAGACGGCACGACGCCTGTAGTCGAGACTGAGTTTACGGGTTTGAACCCGGGAGACCTGTTCGGCACGTCGATAAGCGTGTTCCCCTTCCTCACTCCGGAATTGATAGAGGAGCAGAGGAACACTGCCATAGTGCTTGAATACAAAGTGACCAATGCGGATTTCGGGGTAGGGGCGCCCGGCGTTCCGAACGGCGCCGTGTACATATTTTTTGGTGAGGACGATTTTCCCGACATGGTCTCGGCAAACCAGGCGAACATCACCCTCGCTGGTCAGGACGGCGATACCGACTTCGGGAGCGTCGTTGAGAACCTCGAGGACGTGAACGGCGACCAGCAGGACGATTTCTCGGTCGGCGGCGCGGGATTCATCGACGTCTACTATTAGAACTCAGGCTCCGGCGAGCGGGGTTTCCTACTCGTATCTGAGCGCCTCGATGGGGTCTAGCTTCGACGCCTTCCGCGCTGGATAGATACCGAAAAATATTCCTATCAGAGCTGCGAAGAAGAAAGAGATCAGGATCGATTCGGGCGATATAACGGTTTTCCAGCCTGTGACTGAAGACGCTATCTTCGATCCCAGGACGCCCGCCGCGATGCCTATCACGCCCCCCGTGAGCGAAAGCAGCACCGCCTCTATCAGGAACTGCATCATTATATCCTTTTCCTTGGCCCCGACAGCCATCCTTATCCCTATCTCCTTCGTCCTCTCGCCTACTGATACGAGCATGATGTTCATTATGCCGATGCCGCCCACGACGAGCGAGATCGATGCTATGCTCCCCAGGAGCACCGTCATGATGTTCGAGATAGCGAATATCCTGTCGATCACGCCCATCTGCGACCTTATATAAAAGTTGTCCTCCGCGTTTTTATCCAGCTTGTGCCTTTCCCTGAGAACTGACCTTATACGGGATTCAGCGGCCGGTATATCGTCAGGCGAACCGACTGCGACGGATATTGTTTCGAGCGTATCCGTACCGAGTATCCTTTTCTGGAACGTCGTATAAGGGATGAGCGCCACATCGTCCTGGTCCCTGCCGCCTGAGGTCTGTCCGAGCGGGCTCATCACCCCTATCACCCTGAACGAATTCTTCCCTATCCTGACCGTCTGCCCGACCGGGTCCCTGTACCCGAAGAGGTTCGACACGACCGTCTTACCGAGCACGCAGACGTTCTCCGTCTTCGATACGTCCTCGTTGTTGAAGAACACCCCGGATTCCGGATACCAGTCGTTTATGTATACGAAATCGGGGCTCGTGCCCACTACCACCGTGAACCAGTTCCTGTTCCCCCACACAACCTGCTCTGGTGCGTCCACCATAGGGGAGACGTACTTCACGATATCGATACCCCTTATAGCGTCCGCGTCGGCCGCGGTGAGGTCGATTGCGTTTTCCTGCACCCCGACGCCGCGCTTGCCTGGGTTTACGAACAGAGACTTTCCGCCGAGGCTCGTAAGCTGCTCCTCGATCATCCTGTTCGCCCCCTGCGTGAGGGAAACCAGGGATATTACGGCGGCGACCCCGATGATGATGCCGAGTGTCGTAAGGATCGACCTTATCTTGTTTGATTTTATGGCCCTCGAAGAGACCCTGAGCGCTGCCTGGAAGTTCATGTATGCCTGGTCGACGCGGCCCTCGCGCCGCTTTTGTCTTTTCTCTTTTCCTCGATTATGGAGCCGTCCTTGAATACGATTGCCCGCTCCGCGTACTCGGCTATATCGTGCTCGTGCGTGATTATAATGATCGTCTTGCCCTGCTCGTTGAGAGATTTGAATATCTCCATTATCTCCCGGCTCATGGATGTGTCGAGGTTCCCCGTGGGCTCGTCGGCGAGTATTATGCTCGGGTCGTTAACTATCGCCCTGGCGATAGCGACGCGCTGCTGCTGCCCGCCGGATAGCTGGGACGGGTAATGCTTCTCCCTGCCGCTGAGCCCCACGCGCTCGAGCGCCTCGTAGGCGAGCTTCGCCCTCGTCCGGGCTGGTGAGTCGTTGTATATCATGGGAAGCTCCACGTTCTCGGCCGCGGTCGTCCTCGCAAGGAGGTTGAAGCTCTGGAATACGAACCCTATCTTCCTGTTCCTGATCTCTGCGAGCTCGTCCCTGCCCAGCTCCGAGACCTTCCCGCCGTCGAGGTAATAATCACCGCTCGTCGGCTTGTCGAGGCAGCCGATTATGTTCATGAACGTGCTTTTGCCTGAGCCCGAGGCACCCATTATCGAGACGAACTCTCCTTCCCCGATGTCCACCGAAACGCCCCTTAATGCGTGGACATCCGTGTCCCCGAGCTTATAGATTTTGTGTATGCCTCTCGTGACGATGACGTTCCCGCCCATCCGTCAGAATCTCCTCGGCTGAGGGAGGTATGACGAGCTTCCGTTCGATTTCGAGCCGGTTACGGCCTCTATTATCACCTTCTGCCCTTCCCTGAGGTCCCCGTCCAGTATCTCGGTGTAGATATCGTCGCTGACCCCGGTCTTTACGGGGAGCGCCCCGATCTGGCCGTTCCTTAGCGTTATCCATACGTACGAATTGTCCGAGAGCTCGTCGGGCCTCTCCTTTATATCGGCCGAAGACGGCGGGATGAACCTGAGCGCCGCCGTGGGCACGCGGAGAACGTCCTTCTTATCGGCTACGACTATCTTCACCTCGGCCGTCATCCCCGGTTTCAGCTTCATCTCCTCGTTCCCGGTCTCAACGACGACGTTATACGTGACGACGTTGTTGGTCACTATAGGCTCGTTCCTCACCTGCGATACCGTCCCCTCGAACGTCTCTCCCGGATAGGCGTCCACCTTGAAATAGGCCTTCTGGCCCGGCACTAGCTTGCCTATATCGGCCTCGCTCACCTTCGTATCTATCTTCATGTCTTTCAAATCGTTCGATATCACGAATAGCGCTTTCCCTCCGGGGGCGACGGTCTCGCCCGCGTTCACGCTCCTCGAAAGCACTATTCCGTCAATGGGAGACCTTATTACCGTATTCTCCAGATTGGTTCTGGCGATCTCGAGTGCGACCTTCGACTGATCGAAAGCGGCCAGCGCCGATGAGTATTTCGACTGCGAGTCGTCGAATTCCTCTTTGGGTATTAGTCTCTTTTCGTAGAGCTCCTTGTTCGCCTTCCAGAGGGAGCTCGCGATGCCGAAGTCGGCCTCCGCTTTCTTCATGGCGGCCTGGGCGCTTTTGAGCTCGATCTCGAGCGGCGCCGGGTTTATCTCCGCGAGCGGGTCTCCCGTCTTCACTTCCGAGTTGAAGTCGGCGAGGATGTTGCTCACGGCGCCTTCGACCTGCGTCCCGACGCCGACCGTCGTGAGTGGGTTTAGCGTCCCGGTCGCGGTGATGAGTGATATCACGTCGTCCCTGTCCGCTTCCGCCGTCCTGTATGTGATGCGGGAATCGTTCCCGCCCAGGAACCTCGGCACGAGGTAGATTCCCGCTAACAGGATCACGACGAGTCCGGCGACAGTCTTCTTATTTATCAGCTTCATCAGTTCCGCCTACGGCGCGCTCGAGCTTCGCGGCCGTTATATTATAATTGTAAATAGCCTGCATGTATGCCGCGTTGCTCGACGAGTAGAGGGCTTCGGCCTCTGCGAGCTCGAGCTCGGACGCCCTTTCGAGCCTGTACCGTTCCTGCGCGAGGAGGAAGCTCCTCTCGGCGGACTCCCTCGTCTTCTCGGTTATCTGTATATTCTGCTGCGCGAGATCGAGATCGAGCCTCAGCTGCTTCACCTCTGCCGCGATTTCTACCTTCGCCGTTTCCATCTCGGCCTGGGACCGCATGAGCTTCGCCTTCGCGTCCTGTACGTTCGCGAACCTGGAGAAACCGTCGAATATTGGGAGCTGAAACCCTACACCCGCTATGAATCCCGGCGTCTCCGCCCCTTCCCCCTTGAATCTGTAAGCCGTCCTTCCGAAGAGCAGCGGATAAAACTCCTTCTTCGTCGCCGCGAGGTTCGCCTTCATCGAGGCCTCCTGCGCCTTGAGGCTCTTTATCTCGGGTCTCGTTTCGAGAGCCCGGTCTATCGAGTCTTCGAGGCTTATATCCTTTTTTTCGTACACGGTCGTATCGACGAGCTCGAAATTAAATTCGCCCTCCATGCCCATCGCGGCCATGAGGCTGTCCTCCGCGATCTCGAGGTCGTTCCTCGCCGCGGCGAGCTCCATCTTCGCATTTCCGAGGCTGACCTCCTCCTTCGTCACCTCTATCTGCGAGACCCTGCCCGCTTTATAAAACCCCTCCGCGCGCTCGAAACGTCTCTCCGCTTCCGCCACCTTTTTTCCCCGCGCCTCCGTAATATGCATCTGGGAGAGGACGCCGTAGTAGCTGACTATGGTGTTGAGCTCGATATCCTCCCTCGTCGTCTCCCTGTCGTATTTTGCGGACTCGAGCTGGGCCTTGCCCGACTTCACCTTGTTCGAGGTGCGCCCGAAGTCCCATATCATCTGGTCGAGGAAGAAACCGGACTCCCTGCCGACGAAAGGCACTATGATCCTCGTATAAATGTCGGGATAATAGGGGGCCTGCATGTTCCTCACGAAAGCCTTCGATATCTCGATGTTAGCGTCCGAGACCGTAATTCCGGGGTTATTTTCGAGTGCTATGCCGACCGCCTCCTCGAGGGACAGGACCTTTTTCTCCTGAGACAGTGCGGGGCTGAGCCCTGAGAGAACTAACAGTAAGACTATAAGTCTTGCGCCTATCGGCTTCATATCATACCCTTATTTATGCAATAATATGACGCTAAAACATATCCGTTGCAATCCCCCCGCTGTTGCGGCGTCCCCCCGGCTCCCGTAAAATACCGTAATGGCCTTCGGAATCTATATACATATACCCTACTGCGTCAAGAAATGCCCCTACTGCGATTTCAATTCCTGGGGCGTCAGGGGGAGCCTTCCCGAGGAGGAGTATACGGAGTCTATACTCCGGGAGATAGATCTCTACAGAAGCGAAATCGAGGGACGCGGGTGCGATACGATTTTCTTCGGGGGAGGGACACCTTCTATTTTCGAGCCGAAAAGCATAGGGAGAATAATCTCTAAAATTTACGAGGTAACCGATCCCGGGCGTGATATCGAGGCAACCCTCGAGGTAAACCCGAAGACGGCCGACTCGAATAAGCTCACGGGATTCCGCGGGGCCGGTGTGAACAGGATTAGCGTCGGCGTCCAGTCCTTTTCCCAAAGGAAGCTCCGGTTCCTCGGCAGGATCAACACCCCTGAGGACGGCAGGCGTATACTCGACGACGTGCGGAGGGCGGGCTTCGGGAACTATAACTTCGACCTCATGTACGGCACCGGAGGAGAGACACTCGAGGAATGGCGGGGCGACCTCGAGGAAGCGGTCCGTTTCGGGTCGACCCACTTGTCTGCCTACTGTCTCACCATAGAGGACGGCACGGAGTTCGGCGCGCTCTTCAAAAAGGGGAAGCTGCTTCTGCCGGAAGAGGACGCGCTTTCGGAATTCATAAGCTATACGACGGCGTTCCTGGGCGATGCGGGTTACGGTCAGTACGAGATATCGAACTACGCGAGGCCGGGTTTCGAGTGCAGGCATAACCTCCTTTACTGGAAGGGGCAGGACTACATCGGGCTCGGCGCGGGCGCGCATTCCCACATGAAGACGGAGGGGTTCCCGTGGGGCCGTAGATGGGCGAACGTGAGGAACCCGGCTTCGTATATGAAAGCCGCAGGCGAGG
This sequence comes from Thermodesulfobacteriota bacterium, assembly GCA_040754335.1. Lineage (NCBI taxonomy): Bacteria > Pseudomonadati > Thermodesulfobacteriota > Thermodesulfobacteriota bacterium. Next base: position 79,205 of record JBFMCV010000006.1, read on the forward strand.
GAAGAAAACCCCTCGACTTCACTGAAGAGCTTTCCAGGGAAGAGGCCGTTGAAGACAGTATCATAATGGGTTTCAGGCTGAACGAGGGCATAAATGTGAGCAGCTTGATCAGCAGATACGGCGTTGCGCCCGACGCAGGACGGATCGAGTCGTTAAGAGAAGACGGTTTTATCGAGCTGTCGGACGATAGAATAAGGCTAACAAGGAAGGGCACTTTACTATCCGATGAGATTATAGTGAGATTGGTAAGCTCGCTTCAGTAACCGGGATTCTTTTTCTTGAGTAGATGCTTTTTGCCGCCCGCAGTAATAAAATACTCTTTTCCCCCCTTCTCCGCATGTTTCATAAGCTCGTAGTATGCCGGCCTCGTGAGCCTCGCTTCGTACCTCTTGTTTTTCACCTTCGCGTAGGGGACGTTGCCGGCTGTGAGCCGGAGCGAGCCTAAATCAAGGACCTCTTCGGTCTCGTCGTTGAGTCTGAGGATAAATTCATCTCCGCGCCTGTAAACCATCTTCACGACGTATGGCGTGTCCTCCACCTCCACGTAGAGCCTCCCGCTCCCCTCGTCTACGAAGAATCTCCCGTCCTCGTCCGTATCGAGGAGACTGTTGTTGTAGAGGTAGGTCCCCCTGTGCCTTATCCTTATCCCGTCCTGGAACCAGTTCCCGTTCTTGTCTATGAAGAACCTGTATTCCGTGTCCCCGCTCTTGCGATTCCCGTCCATGCGTATTTATTATAACGGAGCTTACCGGGCAATCCCCGAACGCCCCTCATTCGCCCATGACCTTCACGATGACCCTCTTCCTCCTCCCCCCGTCGAACTCCGCGTAAAACACCCTCTGCCAGGGGCCGAGGTCGAGCTCCCCCTTTGTAACGGGGAGTATGACCTGGTGATGCATTATGAGGTTCTTCAGGTGCGCGTCCCCGTTGTCCTCGCCGGTCCTGTGGTGCCTGTAGTCACGGCGGTAAGGGGCGAGCCCTTCGAGCCATTCCCATATGTCCTCTATCAGCCCGTCCTCGAGGTCGTTCACGTAAACGGCCGCAGTTATATGCATGGCGGATACGAGCGCAAACCCCTCCCGCACTCCGCTCCTCCTTACTATATCGCTTACTATATCGGTTATATGCACCATCTCCCTCTTCTCCGCAGTATTGAACCACAGGTACTCGGTCAGGCTTTTCATATCGTCCTCCTCCGTATGTTGTATTATATGATTGTAAACCGGTCTTGGAGAGATACGAATATGATAATAGAGCTGAGCGTAATCCCCATAGGCGTCGGCGCCTCGCTCTCCGAATACGTCGCCCTGGTGATGAGGGTTATAGAGTCGAGCGGCCTCAGATACGAATCCCATTCCATGGGGACGAATATAGAATGCGAATGGGAGGATATAACCCCTCTCGTAAGGAAATGCCACGAGGCGTTGAGGTCGAAAGGTGTCGAGCGCATAAGCACTACTGTAAGGATAAGCGAGAGGACGGACAAGCCCTATACGATGGAGGGGAAGATGAAAAGCCTCGGCGAGAAGCTCAAGTATGACTAAATCGTTCATTTGTAAACTTCTTGTCATCCTGAACCATGTCCTGGATTTGATCCGGGATTGTTTCAGCATCTCGTCTCTTTTTTTTAATTCCCTCCCCCTCTGTAGGAGGGGGGAGGGCTAGGGTGGGGGTGTACCTCAATTCAATAAAATAAACCAAATCCGTTTGTCCGCCCTGTCCCCCGAAGCTTTAACGAAGGGGGAAGCTTGTCGAAGCATGAACGGGTTAACATCCTTTAAAGTCAGTCATCCTGAACCATGTCCTGAACCTTGTCCCGGACTCCGATCCGAGATCGTTTCAGGATCTCATATTTTGTCTTTTTATTTCCCCCTTAGAAAAAGGGGGACTAAGGGGGATTTAGTTTTAACCCCTTCGTCCTGAGCTTGTCGAAGGACGGATTATTTTTCTGTCATTGCAACGGTTCTGAGCGTGCGCAAGAACCGGTCGGTACTGGCTGATTATAGAAGAGCAACTGTACTTAGAAACGATATAATATAAATTCCAACCTCCGGAGGAGCCGCGGCAATCTCATCCTTTTAAGTCAGTCATCCTGAACCATGTCCTGAACCTTGTCCCGGACTCCGATCCGGGATCGTTTCAGGATCATTTCAGGATCTCGTTTTTAAACTCTCCGGATATAATTCCCCGGAGCATGCCCCCGGCGCGCCGCATCCTTGCCCCTCTCCCCATTTGCGGTTAATACTTTCCTTCATGCAGGACGACGCAAGGTACTGGATTGCACTCAGCTTCGTAAACGGGATCGGGGACGTCTATATCAAAAACCTCTTTACCAGGTTCCCCAAGGTCGAAGACATATTTAAAGCTTCAGCGAAAAGACTCTCCGAGGTGGAAGGCTTAGGCGAGAAGGCCGTTCAGGCGATCAAGAGCTTTGACGAATGGGAAAAGGTCGATCATGAGGTCGAGAGGATAAAGAAGTCGGGATACGAGTTCATCACACTCGGCGACCCCGGTTATCCCGAGGAGCTCCTCCGGATCTACAACCCACCTCCCTTCCTTTTCGCGAAGGGCAGCCTCATGCCGCGCGACAGGATATCGATTGCGATAGTCGGGACGAGGGTTCCCGACAGGTACGGGCGTACCGTCACGGAGGCCCTCTCGGGGGAGCTCGCCGCTCTGGGCGTGACCATAGTGAGCGGGATGGCGCGCGGAATAGACTCGATCGCGCAGCAGGAGGCCTTGAGGAGGGGAGGGCGCACGATAGCGGTCCTGGGCTCTGGCGTCGACGTCGTCTACCCGCCCGAGAACACGAAGCTCTACAGGGATATTTCCGGAAGCGGAGCCGTTCTCTCCGAATTCCTCATAGGCACCCCGCCCCTCGCCCAGAACTTCCCGAGGCGGAACCGCATCATAAGCGGCTTATCCCTGGGCGTCGTGGTCGTGCAGGCGTCCGACAAGAGCGGCTCCCTCATAAGCGCCTCCTTCGCGCTCGACCAGAATAAAGAAGTATTCGCCGTTCCCGGGAACGTGGACAGGAAGCTCTCGAGGGGGACCAACTGGCTTATCAAAAGGGGTGCCACGCTCGTAGAGACGGTGGACGATATAATAAACGAGATCGAGGTCTTAAGGGATCTGAAGGGTTGCGGTTCGCCGGAAGTCCTCGAAAGCCTCATCTTGTCTCTATCGGACAAGGAGAAGGCCGTGTATTCGGTTCTCGGCGGCGAGCCCGTGCACATAGATGATATAATCAGACTTTCCGGGCTCGAACCCTCAAGCGTCCTATCGCTTTTGCTTTCGCTCGAGCTGAACGGTTATATATCACAACAGCCGGGCAAGCTTTTCCTGAGAAAGCTCTGAATTCGCACCGTCTTACTTTAGTCCTAAGCTTTTTATAACCAAAGTATGTTGACATTTTAAGACTTTGGTATTGTAATTATATTAAATTCTCAAGCGTTATTAACCGGTCCGCCGCAATCGTGAGGGTGCGGTCCGGCTGGCGGATCGGGTTTTTGGGACGGAAGGAGAGCATGTCTCAGCCGAAAGCGGTGTCTAATAACGGCACGGAGCCGATAAGGACTATAGTCGCCTGCCATTTCCCTCTTCTGAGGGAAGGCATATCGAAGATACTGGAAGACGACCCGGGGATCGATGTAGTCGCAAAGGTCTCTAACCTCATCGACCTGATCCAGTCCTGCGAAGAGCACGTATTCGATATACTGCTGCTTGACGTCGACCTCCGCGGCCTTAACCTCGCGAGGATATTGAGTCTCATTAAAAAGAACAAGGTCGCGAAGGTGATCCTGATAATAGACAACGACTATAACGAGAACCTGCTCATAAACGCGATAAGGTCGGGGGTGAGGGGCTACCTCGTAAAAGACACCGATTCCAGGCACCTGATAAAATCGGTCGCCGCCGTCCACAGCGGCGAGCTCTGGGTGGAAAGGAAGCTCATGGGCAAGGTGCTCGACGGCTCCGCGTATCCCGCCAAGACCGTACGGGGCAAGGGGGAGATATACGACCTCACCGAGACGGAGATAAAAATCATCAAGCTCGTGCTCAACGGCTACACTAACAAGGATGTGGCCGACGAGCTTTACATAAGCGAGAAGACGGTGAAGTTCCACCTCTATAAAGTGTTCAAGAAGCTCAAGGTGAAGAACAGGTCGGAACTCATATTATTCGGCTTCCGCCACGGGCTCGTCAGTTAAATAATCGAGTGTCATAAACACGGCATGCGGGTCTCTTGGGGCGCTCGTCCTTGATTAAGTCCGAAATTGGTACTAAATTAAATCTCTCTGCTTTGGACGAGAAATCAACTCCGGGTAAATCGTCAATGAAATCAATCCCGTCATCGGGTATGGAGCATACAGCATGAATCTGAGCGTGATCGGCACAGGCTACGTAGGTCTAGTCACCGGCGCATGCCTCGCAGGGAGCGGCAACAACGTAATATGCGTGGATATAGACGAGAACAAGGTAAAGAGCCTCAAGAAGGGTCATGTTCCCTTTTACGAGCCCGGCCTCGAAGAGATAGTAAAAAAGAACTTCAAGGAAAAGCGCCTCCATTTTACGACCGACATAGGGCATGCGGTCAGGAATTCTTTTATCGTACTGATAGCCGTCGGGACCCCTCCCAATCACGACGGCTCGGCGAACATGGATGCGGTGCTGAGCGCCGCGAGGTCGATCGGGGAGCACATGGACGATTACAAGATAATAGTTACGAAGAGCACCGTGCCGGTCGGGACTACGGAGATGGTCCGCGACGAGATAAGGAAAATGACCTCCATCGAGTTCGACGTGGCGTCCAACCCCGAGTTCCTCAAGGAAGGCGACGCGGTAGAGGACTTCATGAAGCCCGACAGGGTTATCATAGGCGTCGACAAGCCTTCCGTGGGTGGGATTCTGAAGGAGCTCTACTCGCCCTTCATGCGCTCGGGCGACAGGGCCATAGCGGTATCCATAAGGTCCTCCGAGCTTGCGAAATACACGGCTAACGCCATGTTGGCAACGCGCATCTCGTTTATGAACGACATCGCAAATCTTTGCGAGCTCGTAGGGGCCGATATATCCGAGATAAGGGCGGCTATCGGCTCAGACGGCAGGATAGGCCGCCACTTCCTCTTTCCCGGGATAGGCTACGGCGGTTCCTGCTTCCCCAAGGACGTAAAGGCGCTCGTAAGCATGGCGAAGGGGCTCGGCTACGACCTCAAGGTCTGCAGGGCGACCGACGAGGTCAACGCGCGCCAGAGGGAGATCTTCTGGAACAAGATCGCGGGATATTACAAGGGCGGGCTCAAAGGGAAGAGGATAGGGGTCTGGGGGATATCTTTCAAGCCCGAAACGGACGACATCAGGGAAGCGCCTTCGCTTTATATTATAGACAAGCTCACCGGGGCGGGCGCTGAGGTGGTCGTCCACGACCCCGTCGCCATGGAAAACGCGAAGCTGCATTTCGGCGACAGCGTGCACTACGCCGCGTCCAACTACGACGCGTGCAAGGGGGCTCACGGGCTCGTGATAAACACCGAATGGAACGAGTACAGGCAGCCCGATTTCACGAAGATGAAAGAGATCATGAAGGACTGCGTGATATTCGACGGCAGGAACCTCTACGACCCGGCGAAGCTCGGGAATCTCGGGTTCAAATATTTCGGCGTCGGCATGGGCAACTAGATACCCATCTCGGCGTTTTTCTTCATCCTCTTCCCGTAGAGCATGAGCTGGTATCTGTTCTGGAGGTGGAGCTTTTCGAAGATATTCGTGATGTGCGCCTTCACCGTTTTCTCGCTCACGGAAAGCTTTCCGGCAATGTCTTTATTACTTTCCCCGGCGGCGATGAGCTTGATTATCCTTGATTCCGTTTTCGTGATCCTCGAGCGTTCGGGCTCGTCTGTTTTTTTAGGGCCGGGAGCCTGACCTTCCTTGCCCCCCTTCTTTATTATCGCGACGAGCTCGGTCGATGTCGTCTCGTGGTTGACGTTGATAAGGTTAGGGGCGCTCTCTCCGCTCCTCTCTTCCTGTGTAAATTCTATCACCTTTATGTCTCCGGCCTTTATGGCGTGCGAGCGCATGAGCTTCCCGACGTCGTATGCCGATTCCCTGTTGTCGAGAAATATGAAATCCGGCCTCTCGACCTTTGCGCAGTATCTCAGCTGGCTGAGCCCCGCTCCCTCGGCGACGATTATTATCCCCGGCTCGAATTCCAGTATCTTGCGTATGCCGTTCAATATCAGCTTGGAGTCCGATATGAGGGCTATTGTGATTCCTTTCTGGGCCATAGGTTTACAAGTTGATAAATTCGCAAAAACCGTGCCGCCGGGACGGGAGCCGGCAGACAGCCCTCCGGGCGTTTTAATTTGCCTTCGAATCTCGTGTCATAACGGATGGTTAAGGAGCGGATTTGAGAAACTGAATGCGGTTTTTCAAGCGGAAATAGCGTTGCGCCTGATGGTTATAAACTTGCAAACCGGACAAATTTTAGGACAAACTAACAAATTACGTCAGGCTTCCGGGAGATGCGGCTCAGACGGGATAGGGCGTCCGGCGATCCGTGTTTCCGTGCATCGGGCATCCGTAAACCTATATTTGCATCAAATTATATTCAGGTAAAATGCCTGTATCTTTTTGGCTAAAGATTGAATCGGTTTTGTTTATGCTTAATATTGTGATAAACAGGTTAACAGGGGAAAAGGAGGATGAATGGCTAAATCTCTTGTAATAGTGGAGTCTCCCGCCAAGGCGAAGACCATCAAGAAGTTTCTCGGGAAGAGTTTCGCCGTCGAGGCTTCTTCGGGGCATCTCGTCGACCTCCCGAGCAGCAAGCTCGGCGTCGATATAGAGAACGATTTCAATCCCCACTATGTCGTCATAAAGGGCAAGAGCAAATATTTGAACCAGCTGAAGAAGGCCGCCAAGGACGCGGACAAGGTCTACCTCGCGTCAGACCCCGACAGGGAAGGCGAGGCCATAGCCTGGCACATAGCCGATAAACTGAACATAAGGAACAAATCCCACCGCGTCCTCATACACGAAATAACCGAGAACGCCGTCAAGGACTCCATAGCCCATCCGACCACTCTCAGCCAGGACAGGTTCGAAGCCCAGCAGGCGCGGAGGATCCTCGACCGCCTGGTCGGCTATCAGGTAAGTCCGATCCTGTGGAGGAAGGTCAAGAAGGGCTTGAGCGCGGGCAGGGTGCAGAGCGTGGCGCTCAGGCTCGTTGTCGACAGGGAGCGCGAGATTGAGGCCTTCAAGACGGAGGAGTACTGGACGATAGAGGCCGACCTCAAGAGGGTCAAGGATACGCCCGACTCTTCGTTCACCGCGGTGCTGTCGTCTTACGACGGTAAGAAGGCCGAAATATCCGACGAAAAACTAGCGAGCTCGATAGTCGATTCCGTAAAGAACGAAAAGTTCGTTGTACACTCGGTCGAAAGGAAGGAGAGGAAAAAGAACGCGCTGCCTCCGTTCATCACGAGCACGCTTCAGCAGGAGGCTTCCCGGAAGCTCAGGTTCTCCGTTAAAAAGACGATGACGCTCGCGCAGAAGCTCTATGAGGGCATCGATCTCGGCGAGGAGGGTCCCGTCGGGCTCATCACGTACATGAGGACCGACTCGGTGAGGATATCGGCGAACGCGCTCAACGAGGCGAGGGATATAATCAGGCAGACATACGGCGGCGAATACCTGCCCGAAAAGCCGAATACGTTCAAGGTCAAGAAATCGGCGCAGGACGCCCACGAAGCCATAAGGCCTACTTACGTTAACAAGCTCCCCGATTCCGTAAAACAATACCTCTCCGACGACGAGTTCCAGCTCTATAAGCTCATATGGCAGAGGTTCGTCGCCTCCCAGATGAACCCGATTATCTACGACCAGACGACGGTCGAGATAAAGGCCGGGAGAGGGACCTTCAGGGTGACGGGCTCGGTCGTGAAATTCCCCGGATTTTCCGCCGTATATCTCGAAGGCATGGAAGAGGAGGAGGAAGAGAAGGAAAAGGACGAAATGAAAAAGCTCCCCGAGCTCTCGAAGGGCGAAGAGCTCGACCTCCTGGATGTCAAGGGGATACAGCATTTCACGCAGCCGCCCCCGAGGTTCACCGAAAGCTCCCTAGTGAAGGAGCTCGAGGAAAAGGGCGTCGGTCGGCCTTCCACTTACGCGACCATACTCTCTACCATTATAGACCGCGAATACGTGACCAAGGAGAAGAGCAAGCTCAAGCCCACACTCCTCGGATGCTCGGTGAACGACCTCCTCGTGCAGGGCTTCCCCGAGATAATGGACGTGAAGTTCACGGCCGACATGGAGGAGAAGCTCGACAACGTGGAGGAGGGCAACGTAAACTGGGTCGAGCTTCTGAAAGGGTTCTATCAGGGGTTCTCGTCGAGACTCGACAAGGCGCAGGATACCATGAAGAGCCTAAAGAGGGACGGCATACCCACCGACATCGCGTGCGACCTCTGCGGATCGCACATGATCGTGAAATGGGGAAGGAACGGGGAGTTCTTGTCGTGCTCGCGGTACCCCGAATGCAAGAACGCGAAGGCTTTCGAGTACGACCCCGAGGGCAATATAAAGGTCGTGGAGAAGGTGCCTCCTGTGATAAGGGAAGACATAAAGTGCGACAAGTGCAGCGCCCCGATGGTCATAAAGAGGAGCAGGAGGGGCGAGTTCCTCGCGTGCACGCGCTATCCCGACTGCAAGAACGCAAAGAATTTCGAATACGACCCCGAGGGCAATATAAAAATTATAGAGAAGGCGGAGCCCGTAATAAGGGAAGACATAAAGTGCGACAAGTGCGGAAAGCCGATGGCCGTGAGGAGCGGCAGGTTCGGCAAATTCCTCGGCTGCACGGGCTATCCCAAGTGCAGGAACATCAAGGGTATCGACGAGCACGGAAACCCGGTCGACCCCAAACAGAACGGGAAAGGACAGGGCCGCAAGAAAGCAGGCGGAGATCAGGCGCTCCTCAACTGAGGCGCGCGCATCAGGAAAGCTCCGCGGCCTGTATCGACCTTCCATGTGTAACACACACGGTAATCGCGTATAATTAGATAGAATGCGGCATATGCAGAGAAACTCGAGGCGGATAAATATAGGCAGCGTCAGTGTGGGCGGAGGCGCGCCCGTCACCGTGCAGTCCATGACCAAGACCGATACGAGGGACGTCCCGGCCACGGTCGCGCAGATAAAGTCTCTCGAGAAAGCTGGGTGCGACATAGTACGCCTCGCGGTCCCCGATATGGACGCGGCTCTCGCCCTCGGAAAGATAAAAAAACGGACGAAGATACCCATTGTCTCGGACATCCATTTCGACTATAAGCTCGCGCTCGAGGCTGTCAGGCAGGGCGTGGACGGCATGAGGATAAACCCCGGCAACATCGGCGCCAGGTACAGGATAAAGGCCGTCGTCGACGCCGTCAGGGAGAGGGGGATACCCATCAGGATAGGCGTCAATTCAGGCTCCCTCGAGAAAGACATATTGAAAAAGCACGGCTCCCCGACGCCCGAAGCCCTGGCCGAGAGCGCGCTCAGGCACGTCTCGATACTCGAAGACCTCGATTTCAGAGACATCAAGATATCCGTAAAATCGACCGACGTCAGGAAGATGATAGCCGCATACCGCATACTCGCCGAGAAGACGGACTACCCGCTTCATCTGGGCGTCACCGAAGCGGGCACCTACGAGATGGGGACCATCAAGTCTTCTGTCGGCATAGGCACGCTCTTAGCCGAAGGCATAGGGGACACCATAAGGGTCTCGCTAACGGGAGACCCTGTCGACGAAATTGATGTCGGACTCAAGATACTCCGCTCCCTCGGCATGAGGCGGAACGGCATAGAGCTCATCTCGTGCCCCGGATGCGGGAGGCTCGAGATAGACCTCATGAAGTTGGTCAAGGACGTCGAGCAGAGGATTACCGGGATCGAGCTCCCGAGGCCGATAAAGATCGCCATATTGGGATGCGTCGTGAACGGCCCCGGAGAGGCCTCGGAGGCGGATATCGGCATAGCCGGCGGCCGCGGCAAGGGCATGTTATATAAGGACGGGAAGCTCGTCCGTTCTTTTAAGGAATGCGAGATCGTGGACGAGCTCGTGAAGGAGCTCGAGACCTTCGCCGAGCCGGTTAATTAAAAGCAATTCCAAAGCCTCGTTTCATTACCCGCTTTTCAAAATTAGCATCGATCTATCCCAACGCCGTTCGTCCTGCTTCTAAGCCCTCATCCTGAACTACGGTTCTGAACAAGTGCAAGAGCCGGACGCCACTGGCCGAATCCAACGATGTGACTATTCACCGCTTATCCGTTTATCAAACCAAAATATTCAGGATCTCATCTTTTTCTGTCATTTCGAGCAACGCGAGAAATCTATTATTTGCTTTTCATTTTTTATTCCCTCCTTTTGTAAAGGAGGGTCAGGGTGGATTTTTCCTTTCATTACCAAAAAAACATCCATACCAATCCCCCTCCTCATCTTTTATACTTTTTACATGAGTAATAAATTTGTCATTTCTTGCGCAGGGGGTGTGTATTCATGAGCACCCCAATAGCCGGCATAAAGGGCAGGGGCTCGGCCGAGAACCCGGGCAACAGGTTCGAGAAGATAGATTTCGAGCCCTCGGAGGAGGAAATATCGGAAGGCATTTCTCCCGAGACCGTTTTCTATAAGGACACGACGAGGTCTATCATCACCTACAACGACAGCCCCGACGTCGGATTTAACGCCGGCATTAACCCCTACCGCGGCTGCGAGCACGGATGCATCTACTGTTACGCGAGACCGACCCACGAGTTCCTGGGCCTCTCCCTCGGGCTCGATTTCGAATCGAGGATATTCGTCAAGGAAGACGCCCCCGCGCTCTTGAGAAAAGAGCTCTCCTCTCCCAAATACGTCCCCGACACTATCGCCATAAGCGGCAATACCGATTGCTACCAGCCCGCCGAGCGCCGCTTCCGCCTCACGCGCGCATGCCTCGAGGTCCTTTCCGAATTCAGGAACCCCGCGGGCATAGTGACGAAGAACCATCTCGTCACGCGCGATATAGACGTACTCAAAGGGTTTACGGAATGGGACGGCATAATGGTTGCGGTCTCGGTTACCACTCTCGACCCCGCGTTAAAGAGGGTGATGGAGCCCCGGACTTCGGAGCCGCACCTGAGGCTCCGGGCGATAGAGGAGCTTTCCCGGAACGGAATACCGGTGATAGTCATGGTCGCCCCCGTGATACCCGGTCTTACCGACCACGAGATTCCGAATATTGTTAAGAGCGCGTCCGACGCGGGCGCGAGGAGCGCCGGGTTTATAATGCTCAGGCTCCCATACGGCGTATCGGATCTATTCACCGCATGGCTCGGGAGGCACTTCCCCGATAGAAAAGAAAAGGTGCTCAACAGGATAAGGTCAGTCAGGGGCGGCAGGCTCAACAGCTCCGAGTTTTACGACAGGATGCGCGGTAAGGGCGTCTATGCCGAGCAGGCCAGGGAATTGTTTGAGGTCGCCTGCAGGAAGGCGGGGTTCGACGGATACAAGTTGAGCCTCTCTACGACACATTTCAGGAGGCCCGGTGGGACCCAGCTCGACCTCTTCTGAGCGCCCGCTTCCCTCTTCTTCTACGTATGCAGCGACGGAAACCGGATACGGTTACTGCCCCATCGGCACTGCCGTGAGCACCTCTACCCTTATCTCCTGCGGGATCGCGTTAAGATAGCCCGCGTCAATGTTCTTGAACGTCTTAGTGCTATTGGCAGGCAGCACTTCGTAAATAGTGGTCTTGTTCGAGAACATCGGAGACTCTTCCTTGAAAGAGAAGAACTCTATTTTTATCTGGATCTTGGTATACGATATATCGCTCAGGTTCTGGAGTGTTATCTCGGACAGCTTCCCTATAGTGCCTGTTACTCCTCCCCCCCATTTGACGTCCGCAACCACAATGTCTTCTTCGGGGATCGGGACTTCCTCTTCGTACTCGTACTCTTCTTCCTCGCCCTCGGCGGCCTCTTCCTCTCCAGCCCCTTCGGCAGCGGCTTCTTCGCCGCCTTCACCCGTCATGGCTTCTTTCACGGATTCGGCTTCCCCTGCGGGCTCAGTGCCTTCTTCGGGCGGGGCCGGGACTTCGCCCCTTTCCTGAGCGAGCTTCTGCTTGTATCTCTCGGAGAGCGAGAGATCCTTCTGGCTCTCGGGCACCGTGCCTTCCTCGCCCGGGGCCGTGCCCTCTCCTGTGGCTGTGGTCTTCTTCTTTTTCTTCTTGACAGCTTTCTTCCCCTCTTTCTTGGCCATTTTGATCTTGAGCTCTTTTTCCGAGATCTGCTTCGCGCTCATGACGCTTATGTCGACGCTACGGGCATCGGGGTGTCTGAAGCCGACATTGATGTTGTTGTAAGTGCGCTCGCTGTTGGCGGGCAGGATATCGTGTATCACCGCTCTGCTCGTGAACCCCCTCACTCCGACCTTCGCACCGGGGATGCCCAGGAAATCGACCCTTATCTTTATGTCCTTCCAGTTATCCCTGCTCTTGTTCACAAGAGTAATGCTTTTAAGCACCCCTTCGGTGCCGTATTGTCCGCCCGTCCATTCCCACCCCTTCACCTGTATGAGGTCCTTCGCCTGTGCGGGCGTGCCCTTCTCAATGAGGTCCGCGCCTGCGACGCGGGCTATAGTATTCTGGAGCTCGGCGCTCATTATCCCGAACTTGATGTTGTAGAAGGTCTTCTCGCTCCCGTGGGGGAGTACGTCGTGAATAGTGCCTCTAATCGAGCCGAGCGGTATGTCGTTCTTCGTATAGAGGTCGACCTCGATTGCGATATTTTCGTAGTCGTATTTGCCTATGTTCTGGAGTGTGATCTCTTTCATGATTGCGGGCCTTCCCATGCCGCCCGAGGCCCACTTGTAGTCTTTTACGACGAGCACCCTCTTGGGCGATTCCAGTTCCCTGTCCGCCGCGCGAGCTCCCGGGGCTGAGAGGCCCGATAGTAAGACCGGGAGGAATATTGATGTCATGATAGAAAAACGTAAGCCGCGTCTGAGGGCATTCTTGATATTGCGTCCGGGAAAAAGGTGCATCGTATCTCCTTAATTTGACTGTGAGAATAGGATAAGATTATACATAATCGGAGTCGAAATTGTAGCGTTCGAATTTAATGGTTTTTCCTCAGCCGGTGCAGTTTTCCTTCCGATGCATGCGGGAGATCCGATCCACCGTCCATTACAATATTAATCCTTTTCGAGTAGATTATATATAGCCGGGATGCTGAAGGAATATCTAAGGATTCTAAAAAAACACTCGGACGATGTCTTCGGCGTAGGGGCGCGGACTACACTATCCGTCTACACCGTTCTCTCCATAGCCTGCGTCGTTATACCTGCGCTCTTCTTCCTCGTACTCATAATATCGAAGCTCTTTTGAAGGGCTTCCGTTAAAGCTTCGGGCTCTCCGGGCGCGTCGCATTCGGAACGCCCCGCCCCGCGCCCGCGCTCTTTTGACTCGTATTCCACTTTTATGTAAACTGGCTCGTACCAGATGGGTAAGATAAGGATTTTATCCGATAATCTTGTCTCCAAAATTGCGGCAGGGGAGATAGTGGAAAGGCCGGCCTCCGTTGTAAAAGAACTCGTGGAAAACTCGATCGACGCGGGAAGCAAAAGGATAGAGATAGATCTCGAATCCGGCGGGAAGAGGCTAATCAGGGTCTCGGACGACGGCGAGGGGATGACTAGGGACGATTCCCTCATGTCGATCGAGCGCCACGCGACGAGCAAGATAAGAGACGTCAAAGACCTCTTCTCCGTAAGCACGCTCGGGTTCAGGGGGGAGGCGATTCCCAGCATAGCGAGCGTATCCAGGTTCAGGATGACCACGAGGACGCACGACCAGGTGATAGGCACCGTGATCACGGTCGAGGGCGGCATCGTCAGAGGCGTCGAGGAAGCGGGAGCGCCTCCCGGCACGACTGTCGAAGTGAGGAATCTTTTCTACAACACCCCCGCAAGGCGCAAGTTCATGAGAAAGACCGAGACCGAGCTCTCGAACGTGCTTGATATCGTCGAGAGGGAATCCATATCCAGTCCCGGCATCGGCTTCGAACTCAAGAGCGAGGGCAGGACGCTCATCCGGCTCCCCGGGAGGGAGACCGTCTCCGACAGGGTATCCGAGCTCTATCCGGGGATCGCCCTCCATCCGGTCGCGGCCGGGGGCGGAGGCGTGCGCGTTTCGGGCTTCATGTCGGGCCCTCTCGACACGAGGTCCAATACGCAGAAGCTCTATACGTATGTGAACGGGAGGAGCGTCAGGGACAGGTTTCTCACGCGCATTCTTATAGATTCGTACGGCAGGATGCTCGAGAAGGGGAAGTTCCCCCAGGGAGTGCTCTTCATAGATATGCCTTCAGGCGGTGTGGACGTAAACGTCCATCCCGCGAAGAACGAAGTGAGGTTCGAGGACGCGAGGCTCGTCGGCGACCTCGTGAGGGAGTCGGTTGCCGGGCTTCTCGAGGGAGCGCCCTGGCTGGGCGGCCCGGGACACGGTTACGAGCGTGTACCGGCGGGTTACCCGGCCGCCCGCGAGACCGTGGCTGCCTACGGGAGCCGCACATTTGGTAACCGTGAGGATGAGCGCGGAATGAACGGTTTTCCGGCGTATAATCACGAGGAAGAAACGGCCGTCCACGGCGTCCCTTCGACGACACGCTTGCACGGCTATGCCCGGGAGGAAGACGCTGACCGCAAGGGTCTTTTCGGCGGGGCGGGGTTTTACTCGGACCTCAAGGTGCTGGGGCAGCTCGGTGACCTCTATATAATATGCGCATCGCCCGGAGGCATGATACTCGTCGACCAGCATGCCGCCCATGAGAGGATCAATTACGAGCGACTTAAAAAAGCGTACGCGGGAGAGGGGTCGGTCCCCTCGCAGGACCTCCTCGTACCTGAGGTGCTCGAGCTCTCTCCCCACGAATCGGACATACTTTCGAGGCACGGAGCCGAGCTCGGGCACCTGGGGCTCCGCATCGAGGGGTTCGGCGAGAACACGTTTATCGTCAGGAGCGTCCCGGCTATCCTGAAAAACACCGACCTCAAACGTCTCGTGAGAGACATCGTATCGGAGATAAAGGAGTCGGGTGCGGAGAAGAGCCTTACGGACAAAATAGATACGGTGATTTCAACCATGGCGTGCCACTCTTCGATAAGGGCGAACTACGAGCTCAATCCCGAGAAGATGAGGGCGCTGCTTCAGGAGCTCGACCTCGCCCGGTTCCCGCATTCCTGCCCCCACGGGAGGCCAGTTGCGAGAGAGCTTTCCTACACGGACATAGAGAGGATGTTCAAAAGGACATAAGACATGAAGGAACGTATTATATCGAGACTCAGGGAAAGCGCCGATATAAAGCTCCGCTTCGCGAAGGAATCCGTGGCGGAGGTGCAGGAAGCCGCTTCGACCATAATCAAGTCGCTGAGGTCGGGCGGGAAGGTGCTGATCTTCGGCAACGGGGGGAGCGCGGCCGACTCGCAGCATATCGCGGCCGAATTCGTGAACAGGTACTCTAAGTTAAGGAAGGCGCTCCCGGCCCTTGCGCTTACGACCGACTCTTCCATACTCACGTCCGTACCCAACGACGGCTCCTTCGACGACGTGTTTTCGCGGCAGATCGAAGCGCTCGGGGTCAAGGGGGATGTAGCCTGGGGCATAACCACGAGCGGGAAATCGGAAAACGTGCTCAAAGCCTTCAAGACCGCCGGGACAATGGGGCTGAAAACGATCGCTTTCACGGGGCAGGACAGGAGCAGGGTCGAAAAGGCGGTCGACTGCTGCGTAAGCGTCCCTTCCAAGTCCACCCCCAGGGTGCAGGAGCTCCACATTACGCTCGCGCACATAGTATGCGAGCTCGTTGAGGAGTCGCTTGCCGCGAAGAAGGAGCCTTCCAGGAAAGAGGCGCCCAAGGCCGAGACCTGAGGCCGCTGTATAAAGCGATTTTCGACCTGTCCTTGAAATGTCGGATTCATAGGAAATAATTTCAGTGCCCGTGGAAACGAGATGCCCCAAGTGCGGCAAGCTTTCTCCCTGGGAAGGGAATAAGTGGAGGCCCTTCTGCTCCGAGAGGTGCAAGATGGCCGACCTCGGCGCGTGGGTGACCGAAGGCTACAGGATACCGGGCGGCCATGATGACGTCGGGGAACCCGATGAAAACGCCCACGACGATGAAGAGGATGAATAGTCCCGGGTTTAGACTTTAAATAAATCAGGAGGTAAGCATTAGATGGCAGTAGTACAGACTAATCAGTTCCATAAAGGCCTCAAGATAGAATACGAGGGCGGGATATGGGAGATAATCGAATACAGTCATTCCAAGATGGCGCAGAGGAGCGCCGTAATGAAGACTAAAATAAGAAACGTGGTAACGGGGGCCGTCCAGGAGAAGAACTTCAGGTCGGGCGATTCTTTCCGCGTGCCCGATACGGAGAGGAAGTCGATGCAGTTCCTCTATAAAGACGAGATCGGGTTTCACTTCATGGACCTCGAAACATACGAGCAGAACACACTGAGCGCGGCCCAGGTGGGAGAGGTGGCGAGCTTCATTAAAGAGCAGCAGGAGGTGACGGTCCTCTATTTCAACGGCGAGCCCATGGGAGTCGAGCTCCCGACGGCGGTCGAGCTCGAGATAAAGGACACTGAGCCCGGCATGAGGGGCGACACCGTCACAGGAGCGACGAAACCCGCCGTGCTCGAAACAGGCGCCACGATTCAGGTACCCTTGTTTATAGATGTCGGAGACGTAATAAAGGTCGATACAAGGACAGGGGCGTATCTGGAGAGAATGAAAAAGAAATAGATTGTCAGTGAATTAAATATATTGACAACCAGTCATGCGTCGATTATTCCGGTTGCGAACGTTCTGACCCGGCCCGATTCGAAATGCAGGGCCGGGGTCGGCGCGAATTGCATATCCTGCATTTCCTCTTGCAGATTCAGTTACAAGCGGGAATCCCCGAAACCTTTTCCGAAATCTTAAGTTAATAAATAACAAGGCTGAATTGGCTCCAAATGGACATTGACATTGAGCTTATGCTGAGGACAAAGTCTGGGGACGACGGTGCATTCAGCGAATTGATGAGGAGGCATTACAAAGGGGTTGTGAATTATATATACAGATATACAAATCTCAAAGAAAATTCCGAGGACCTCGCCCAGGAGGTTTTCCTGAGAATTTACAAATCCAGGAAGAGCTACAGGCCCGACGCCAAGTTCTCGACGTGGCTCTACAAGATCGCGACCAACGTGAGCCTCACGCACGTAAGGAAAAAGAACGTAAGCCTGAGCCTGGACGAGCTCAACGACGAGAAGGGCGAAATCGGGGACCCGGAGCTCGATATCGCCGACGATCTGATCTACAGAAAGGAGATAAAGGACGTAATATTTGAGGCTATGGAGTCTTTGCCTGAGAGGGAGAAAGTTGCTATTATGCTCTGTAAATACGAGGGGCTCTCTTACGAAGAGGTCTCCCAGGTGCTCGAGTGCACCGTGGGCGCGGTCAAGGCCTACGTTCACAGGGGCAGGATGAAGCTGATAGAAAGGCTTAAGCCTTACTTGCCCGGAGGAGGAGAGTATGGAGTGTAGGGATTACAGGGAGCTCATAATCGGCTACTCTTCAGGCGATTTGCCCGACGCCGAAAGATCTTCGGTCGAGGCTCATATAGGCGGATGCGAGGAGTGCAGGCTCTACCTCTCACGGTCAGAGCGCGTCTGGGATCTTCTCGACGGCTGGCAGGGGGTCGAGCCCCGGAGCGACTTCGTTTCGGGCTTCTGGGTGCGCGTGGCCCGTGAAGAGAGGGAGTCGGGCTCGGGCTTCTTCGCCCGCTTTAAAAAGCTCAAGTTCAACCTCGCCCTCGCAGGCGCTCTCGCGACGGTGATTATAGTGGGGATGTTTACGTTCGTATTATTCAAACCGGATTCCGGATTCAGGGGCTATGCCGAAAATGACGCCGAGGACGAGCAGATACTGCTCGAGCTTGACAGCGCCACATCTAGGGAGACCGCTGATGCGTTGTCCATATACGGCCCGTGGGAAAACAGGGTCGAAATCATGAAAATAAACGGCTACGGAGATATGAATTGAGGGTATCGCTTGCATTGGCAATAGCCACCTGTCTATTATCGGTAAATGCTTTTGGATTTATAAGCGGCGAGATCCATTATAAATGGTGGAAGAACCCCAGGATTAAAGAGGAGATGGAGCTCACGGATAAACAGGTCGAGTCCATAGAGGAAATCTTTTCTTCCTACAGGGAGCAGATAATACTCTTCCAGAGGGAGCTCAAGAGGGAAGAGGCCGAGCTGCTCACGGTTCTGAGAAAGCCCGAATGCTCGAGGGACGAGGTGATGGAGATAACCGACCATATAGAGGACATGAAGGCGACCCTCACACGCATCAAGATAGAGATGTATCTCAAGATTAAAAACGTGCTCACTCCCGATCAGGAGAAAACCCTTCATATCATCAAGGATAGGTATAGAGGGAGGTCGCACTGAGTAATGCGTCCCCGGTCCGGGTAAGCGTATAGACGCCCCGCATACTTGTCGCAGGCTCCCTTAATTACCCCGGCAATGCGATATTTACACCCCCTTTAATGGGTATAGAATTTAATCCGGGGGGAGTGCCCCCCGCCCGAAATCTTCGCTTGCCGGAGCCGGTCAGAGATGAGAGTCTCCCATGCGCTCACGATATTCACTCACCTTATGGCCCTGGCGGGCTTCCTTTCGATCTCGCTCACGGGCGCGGTCGGCCGGCCGGTCATAGCCGTATTTTCGATTTCCCTTGCCCTGAGCTTCTACAACGAAAGATACGGGAAGGGCTATTATATCGGCCACGGCTTATCCACCGCGCTCGCCTTTCTCCTCGTCCTCTACGCCGCGTCGGGCGTTTTTCTCTTAGGCGTCGAGCTTTTCAAAGCCATACTCGAATTCCTCATTTTCGTCCAGGTCCTGAAGCTCCTCGGCAGAAAGCAAATGAGGGACATAATACAGATCTACGCGCTCAGCTTTTTTCAATTCGTGGCCGGGACCGTAGTCACCGTCAGTTTTTCGTACTCGGCCGCATTCGTGCTCTACATAGCGGTCGCCGTGTGCGCGATTATCGTCTTTGAGATGAGGAGGGGCGCGATCGAGGCCGGGAGCCCGGGCGATAGCGACCCGGGGCTTGTCACCCCTCCTTTCCTCGGCACCGCTTTCGTTCTGAGCATCTGCATCCTCCTCACGGCGGCGCTCATATTCATATCCGTCCCGAGGCTTCGGGGGAGCTACTTCAGCTCGGGCTTCCTCAGGACCGGGGAGCTCCGGAGCGGCTTCTCGGACGAGGTCAGGCTCGGCAGGGTAGGCGAGATCAAGTTAGACGGCTCGCCCGTGATGATGGTCAGGGTTCTCGACCGCGAGATAGCCGACGTCCCCTATCCCGTCTACTGGAGGGGCGTGGCGCTCGAGGAATTCGACGGGGAGTCCTGGCGGTCGGGCTCGGCCGGCTACAGTATATATAAGCCGGGCCCTGACGGAAGGGTCGCCGTCGGCGGCAATGCGGCCGGGAAGAAGGGGGATATTCTCGAGCAGGAAATAATAACGGAGCCCCTCGATACGGACGTCCTTTTTTCAGCCAATTTCCCGCTCGGCTTCGGTTCCGTCCCGGGGGGCAGGGTGGCCGCGGTCAACGACTCGTACAGCCTCCGCGACAGGGTATCGTACAGGATAAAATACTACGCCGTCTCCGATATAGGCGCGCCTTCGCCGGACGAGCTCAGGAATGACGATTCGGCGTATCCTGACGGCATGGACGCTTATCTCAAACTCCCGCCGCTCGGGAGCCGGGTAAAGGAGCTCACGCTCGAGATCACTTCTCCGGAAAGTAACGCATACGACAAGGCCCTCTCGATAAAACGCTATCTGCTCGCGAATTACTCCTACACGCGGACGCTCGAGCCGGGCTCCCGGGGGTTCCCCATCGAGGATTTCCTGTTTGCGGGAAAAGAGGGACACTGCGAGTATTTTGCGACGGCTATGGCGGTTCTTTTGAGGGAAGCCGGTATCCCGTCGAGGGTCGTGAACGGCTTTATAGGCGGGTCTCCGAACGAGCACGGGAATTTTTTCCTCGTCCGCGAGAGCGACGCCCATTCGTGGGTCGAGGCGTATTTCCCGGAGCACGGGTGGGTAACGTTCGATCCCACCCCCGAAGGCGCGGTCAGCCCGGCCCCCGGCCTGTTCCCCCTCGTTTCCTCCTACGTCGATTACCTGAGATACAGGTGGAGCAGGTACGTGATCGATTTCAGCGAAGGGGATCAGATGAGGCTGCTGAATGAGGCCCGGGACAAGTGGAGCTGGAAGAAAAAAACGCTCTTCGTCGACAGGGGCGGTAAATCCCTGTTCGGATACAGGGCTGCCGCTATTATCGCGGTACTCGTCCTCTGCTTATGGCTCGCTTCATCCGGGCCGGGTATTAAATCGAGGCTCCGTCTTCGGAGCAAAAGTTCCCGGGATAAGGCCTCGGGCATATATAGGCAGGCGCTCGCATATCTCTCGCGAAAGGGCTTCCCAAAGCCCGAGTCTATGACGGCGAGCGAATTCTCCGAGTCGCTCGTCAAATCCGGCCACCCCGCCTCTTCGGTGATGAAGCTTCTCACGGATAAGTACCTGGCGCTCAGATACGGCGGATCCGCCGATGAAGAAGGGCTCAGGCTCCTCTCAGGACTTCTCGGAAGATTGAGGAGAAATACCTGATATAGGGCTTTCCGGGCGTCTCCCCGGCCCTGGCCGGCCGGCCTCCGTCCTTGCCCATTCATGTCTATTAGGGTAAAATCATAAGACAAAAGCGGGTACGTCCCGCTTTTTTAATTGAGAGAGCAAGGCGCGATGGCTCCACGGGAAAACGATATCTTGTTTAATGTCAGGGAGTTGCTAGAGCCGCTCCTTGCGGGCAAGAATCTCGAGCTCTTCGATTTAGAGTTCAAGGGGCAGGGTAAAAACGGCGTTCTGAGGGTGTTCATAGACAAGGAAGGCGGAGTGACCATAGACGACTGCGCACTCGTCTCGAGGGAGCTCGGGACTCTCCTCGATATACACGACATGATACCCGGCTCCTACACCCTCGAGGTCTCCTCGCCCGGCCTTACGAGGGCGCTCAGGAAACCCGAGGATTTTTTAAGATTCATTGGAAAGAAAGTGAGAATTAAAACGAACAAGGATTTTGAAAGAAGGAAAATATTTATAGGCAAACTCTTGGAATTCAACGACGGTCTTGTGACCGTTGAGACGGAAGCGGGCAATTTCTCCATACCGTACATTGATATTGAAAGGGCTAACCTGGAGCTCGACTTCTAAGGGGGCAATAAATGGCTACGATGACGGAATTAAGCCGTGTGATGGATTCTGTTTGTAAAGACAAGGGCATAGAGAGGGGAGAGATCGTAAGCGCGGTCGAGGAAGCCGTGCTCTCAGCTGCCCAGAAGCTTTTCCGTATGCAGGACAAGGAAAAGGAGCTGGAGGTGCATTTTAACGAAGACGACGGCGACGTGGAGCTCTTCGAATTCAAGACCGTTGTGGAGGAAATTTCGGACCCGGACATTGAAATCGCTATCGACGAGGCCGTCAAGCTCGACCCCGAAGCCGAGCTCGGCGACCAGATAGGCGTGAAGATAAATCCGGATTTCACGAGGATAGCGATACAGAACGCGAAGCAGAAGATACTGCAGAGCATAAAAGAGGCCGAGGGCAAGGTAATTTACGAGGAGTTCAAGAACAGGAGAGGGGAGCTCATAAGCGGCATAGTGAGGCGTGTGGAAAGAAAGAACATAATCGTCGATCTCGGCAGGACTGAGGCGATACTCCCGCCCGAGCAGCAGGTCCCTAGGGAATACTACAAGCCCAAGGAGAGGCTCCGGGCCATACTTTACGAGATCAAGGAGACCAAAAGGGGCCCGCAGCTCATCCTCTCGCGCTCCCACCGCGATTTCGTGCGCAAGCTCTTCGAGTCCGAAGTGCCCGAGATAGGCGATCAGATAGTGATAATAAAAGCCATAGCGAGGGACCCGGGGGGCCGCACGAAAATAGCGGTCACCTCGAACGATCCGGACGTCGACCCGGTGGGCGCATGCGTCGGGATGAGGGGGGCTAGGGTCCAGAACGTGATACAGGAGCTCAAGGGAGAGAAAATAGACATAGTCCCATGGTCTTCGGACGCGGCGAGGTTCGCATGCAATGCGCTCTCCCCTGCCAGGGTGAGCAAGGTGATAATAGACGACGAAAACAAGTCAATGGAGATAATCGTGAACGACGACCAGCTCTCTCTCGCCATAGGGAGAAGGGGCCAGAACGTCAGGCTCGCCTCCCAGCTCTGTGAATGGAAGATCGACATTAAGACGGAGTCTCAGGTCAAGCGCGAGCAGCAGGAAGTGGTCACCCTCCTGATGTCGCTGCCCAACGTGAAGGAAGTGACGGCCAATCTCTTATACGGCGAGGGGTTCCATAAGCTCGAGGACATCGCCTTCGCCGATCCGGAGACGCTCGTGAGGTCGGCAGGGCTAAAGAGCGAAGAGGACGCTCTCAAGCTGCAGACCGCTGCCAGGATAGCGCTCAAGGACAAGCTGGAGCAGATGTCGTTCACCGAGGCCGAAGCTCCCGAGGCCGAGAGCGGTAACGCGCTGGAGCAGGAATAACGGCTGCCGTTTCATACAAACAGACCTGATTTTGCCGGATGGGCTAAGGGAAAACCAAAGAGATTACTATATATCGCTTCCGCATCAGTCTCGCTTTTGCAATAGCTTGTAAACTTTGGTACTCTTTTCTGGATAAGCTTAACTTTTTTAATTTATTGTAAATATGCAGTTGTGTTGAGGGTGCTTTATATATGTCTAATGTAAGAGTCTACGAGCTCTCGAAGGATCTGAATAAATCGAACACCGAAATACTGAACGTGGCGAAAGGCCTGGGTATTTCCGTAAAGAGCCACGCAAGCTCAATTACCGAAGAGGAAGCGAAAAAGATAAAGGACAAGATAGCTTCTTCGGGCGGGGGAGGCGCGGCCTCGGCGCAAAAACCCGCCGAAGAAGAGAAAGAGAAGGTCAGGGTATTCCGCTCTGAAAAAGGGGAAGAGACGGTTGAGCGGAGACAGGGCGAAAGGGTGGTGCTTCGGAGGAAGAAGAAGCTGGAGGAGCCCGCGGAAGCGGAAGTCAAGGAGACGCTGCCTGAAGTCCCCGGGAAGCAGCAGGAAGAATCCGCAGGCCGATTAAAAGAGGCTGCGCTGGGTCAGCCGTCCGGAATACCGGAGGCTCCCGTGGAGCCTGTGCCCGGCGAAGCGGCCCTCCCTGCCGAGTCCGAGGAAGAGGGCCTGGAGCAGGCGGAAACCGAATTCATGGAAATGCCCCTCGCCGAAGAAGCTCAGGAAGAAGCCCCACCTGGACTTGAAGCGGGCGAAGCCGCCGAGGAGAAGGTTGAAAAGGACGAAGGCGATGAGGCGGCCAAGAAGGCAAAGAAAAAGGGACGCAGGGTCAAACCGAAAAGGGAAGAAATTATTGACGAAGATACGCTCGAGGAGCTGAGGAAGGCGTTCAGGACGAAGCTCCCCGGCAGAAAGAGAGAATATCTGGTAGAAGACAGGCGTGCGAGGTCGCGTACTACGGCCAGCACCGCGCACAGGGAAAAGACGTTCGAAAGGAATAACAAGGAAATCTTCAGAACAAGAGAGCACATGCCGGAAATAAACGAAGCTGCAAGGGTTATACCGTTCCCGGCGAAACCGGCCAGACGGACACTGAAAATAGGCGAATCCATCAACTTGGGCGAGCTTGCGAGAATGATGGGCGTGAAAGCGGGCGACCTGATCAAGAAGCTCATAACAATGGGCGTAAGGACGACGCTCAACCAGGCGCTCGACCATGAGACGGCGACACTCGTAGCCGAGGAGTTCGGCTTCGACGTTTCGGTCGATATATTCGAGGAGAAGGATATACTCCTTGAGACCTACCCCGAAGAGACCGAAAGGCTCCTCACTCAGAGGCCCCCCGTGGTAACGGTTATGGGGCACGTCGATCACGGCAAGACGACCCTTCTCGACGCGATCAGGGAAACGAACGTGGTCGCTGGCGAAGCGGGAGGCATCACGCAGCACATCGGGGCGTATTCGGTCGACGTGGACGGGAGAAAGGTTTCGTTCGTCGACACCCCCGGCCACGAAGCCTTCACGGCCATGAGGGCCCGCGGAGCGAAGGTCACGGACGTCGTGATCCTCGTGGTGGCGGCCGACGACGGGGTCATGCCGCAGACAATAGAGGCTGTAAACCACGCGAGGGCCGCCCAGGTCCCGATAATAGTCGCGGTAAATAAAATTGACAAACCTGAAGCGAATACGGAAAGAATTAAGAGACAGTTATCCGAGATCGGCCTTTTATCTGAGGAATGGGGGGGCGATACGCTCTTCGCGGAGGTCTCGGCCAAGCAGAAGAAGGGCATAAGGGAGCTTCTCGAGCTGGTCCTCCTTCAGGCGGACATACTCGAGCTAAAGGCGGACGCGTCCAAGAGGGCCAACGGTTTCGTCATAGAAGCCAAGCTCGATAAGGGCAGGGGACCCGTGGCCACGGTCATCGTCAAGGAGGGGACGCTTCGTGTCGGGGATTACGTGGTTTCGGGGATTACGTCGGGCAGGGTGAGGGCGCTCATCGACGATAAGGGCGGGCGCGTGAGCGAAGCCGGGCCCTCGATGCCTGTCGAGATAATGGGCCTATCGGGCGTGCCCGAGGCGGGTGATCTCTTCTATGTCGTAAAGGACGAAAGGGCGGCTAAGGACGTAGTCGCGCACAGGGAGATGAAGCAGAGGGAATCGGCCGCGGCCAGGGAAAGGAAGCCCTCTCTCGAGAACCTGTTCCAGAGCCTCGAGCAGGAAGAGGCGAAGGAGCTCGCATTAATAATCAAGGCGGACACGCAGGGGTCGGTCGAAGCCGTAACCGAATCCATAAGCAAGCTGAGCACGGAAAAATGCCAGGTGAAGATCGTCCACACGGGGGTAGGCGCGATAACCGAGACGGACGTCGCGCTCGCGAGCGCGTCAAACGCCATAATAGTCGGGTTCAACGTGAGGCCCGACGCCAAGTCGCTCGAGACGGCCGAGCGCGAAGGCGTGTCACTCGAGCTCCACACCATAATCTACAAGCTGATTGACAGGGTGAGGAGCGCCATGGAGGGGCTCCTCGAGCCGATAGTCAAGGAAAAGGTCACGGGACACGCCGAGGTCAGGGAGACGTTCAATATCTCCCGGATAGGCACTATCGCTGGCTGTATGGTCTCGGACGGGAAGGTCTCGAGAGACAACAGCGTCAGGGTGCTCAGGGACGGGGTCGTGATATTCGAAGGCAAGCTCGCATCGCTTAAGAGGTTTAAAGACGACGTTAGAGAGGTAAACACAGGGTATGAGTGCGGCATAGGCGTCGAGAGGTTCAACGACATCAAGGTCGGCGACACGCTCGAGTTCTACACTCATGAACATATCAAGCAAGAGCTCTGACCCGCATGTAGATGGTTATAGGCATACTCAGAATTGATTTATATATGAACGGCAACAGATCACTTAAAGCCAAGAGACAGATACTGAAAAGTCTTATCCAGAGAGTAAAATCCAGATACAACAACGTATCCATTTCGGAAGTGGGATCTCACGACCTCTGGCAGAAGGCTACTATAGGCGTCTCGCTCGTAGGCAACGAGTCGCGTTTCGTGAATTCCGTGCTCGACCAGGTGACTCAGTTCATAGAAACTACCGGGGTAGTCGAGATGGGGAACAGGGAATTCGAGATAATACATTTTTAGGAGACAGGTTCGGGGTTGACGGTCAAGAGGTCGCAGAGGATTTCGGACGAGATAGTGAAGGAAGTGTCCGGGATGATAGTAAGAGGTGAGCTGAAGGACCCGCGTATAAGCTCCGTATTCATAACCGGGGTAAAAATAACCGAGAACCTCAGCATGGCCGAGATATTCTTCACCGTTTTAGGGGGAGAAGCAGAGAAGTCGGACGCGCTCCTGGGGCTTCAGCATGCGAAAGGGTTCATCAGGAGCAAGCTCGCGAAAAGGCTAAGGATGAAGAAGATACCGGACATTAAATTCAGTTACGATAAAGCGCTTGAAAAAGGATACAAGGTAGACGAGATTTTGAGAGGGATTTCGGGTGAGCAGTGAGATGGAAACGGTATTGGGATTGATAAGGGGCGCCAGGCGGGTGCTGATTTCGTCGCACGAGAACCCGGACGGAGACGCAATAGGGTCGATGCTCGCGCTCGGTCTCGGGATCGAGCAGATGGGCAAGGAAGTCGTATACTACAATAAAGACGGCGTGCCCGAGCTCCTCCGTTTTCTCCCCCGGTCCGAGAGGATCGGCAATTCGATAGACGAGATTGAAGGGACGTTCGATCTCGTTTTCGCCGTCGACTGCACGGGGACGAACAGGGCGGGAGAGGAATTCGAGGACTTCATCAAGTCGGGGCGGTGCGGAAAGGTCGTAATAATGGACCACCATCAGACGAATAACTCCTCCGCCGACTTCCATCTCCTTGATCCCCGTTCTTCCTCTACGGGAATGATAGTCTATTCGGTGCTCAAGCACCTGCCGGTCGAAATCGACCGCGATATAGCGGAAAACGTGTACACGACTATAATCGGCGATACGGGATCGTTCAGGTACTCAAACACGAGCCCGGACACATTCAGGATGGCGGCGGAGCTCGTCGAGCGCGGCGCTGACCCCGCCGGGATTTCGGAAGCCCTCTTCGAAAGCGAGCCCTTGAGGAAGCTCAAGCTTATAGGGCTCGTGCTTCCCACGCTCGAGGTGTCCGAGGATAAAAAGATAGCTTCTGTCTACGTGGATAAAATAATGTTCTCGCAGTCGGGGGCACGGAGGGAAGATACGGAAGGGATAGTTAACATACCGAGGAGCATAAAGGGCGTCGAGGTCGCGATGCTGTTCAGGGAGGAGAGCGGCAGAGAAGGCTCCCTCTGGAAGGTGAGCTTCAGGTCGAAGGGGGAGGTGGACGTCGCCAGGATCGCCGAGGGATTCGGAGGTGGGGGCCATAAGAGGGCGGCCGGATGCACTCTCTCCGGGAATCTGGAAGAGGTCAAAAAAAGGATATTCGGCTCCATTCGGGAGGTGCTCCCTTGAACGGCGTGCTAGTTCTCGATAAACCCAGAGGCATAACTTCCCAGGCGGCCGTCAATACCGTGAACAGGCTTCTCAAGGCCAAACGCGCAGGACATACAGGCACTCTCGACCCCTTCGCCACGGGGGTTCTGCCCATCTGTGTCAACGGCGCGACGAAGATAATCCCCTTTATGGACAGCGGGCATAAAAAGTATGAAGCGGTGATGAGGCTCGGCGCGAGGACCGACACGCTAGACTTAACGGGCAGGGTGCTCGAAGAAAAGGAAATAGGGATTATCAATAATTCCGAGCTATTAGATGCATTTTCAAAATTTAGAGGTAAAATTAAACAGGTTCCGCCCATGTACTCCGCCCTTAAGAAGGACGGTGTCAGGCTGTATGAGTACGCCAGGCAGGGTCTGGAGGTCCCGAGGGCGGAGAGAACCGTGGACGTTAATGAGTTGGAATTACTGGATTTCAACCCCCCGCTCGTCAGATTTATGGTAAAATGTTCGCGCGGCACATATATAAGGGTGCTCGCTTCGGACATCGCCGATGAGCTTGGGTGCGGCGGACACCTTACGGAATTGAGGAGGATCGAAAGCGACGGTTTCACAATCGACGACGCCGTTACTATAGATGATATCAAAAACGGCTCCGTGGAACTGACCCCTCTCGACCACGTCCTCTCCCATATGAGGCGTATTACCGTCGGTCAGGACATTGCGTGTGATATCAGGGAAGGAAGGCAGTTAAGGAAATACGATCTCCAAAGGCTGAGGGTCCCGGAGTTTCAGGCTGGGGAGAGGATCATGGTATACGAGGGCGAGACCCTCATCGCCGTTACCGAGGCCATGATGGATTCGACGGAGACGGAGGACATCGGCGGAGGAGTTATAGTATTCAAGCTTCTCAGGGTCTTTAATTAGAGTATAAACAAGGGAAACCGAAACAGCAGTTCAAGGAGGGCATTAAATGTCTATTGAGAAGGAAGAAAAGGCTCAGATAATCAGCGACTATGCCATGCATCAGAAAGACGTCGGCTCGCCCGAGGTCCAGGTCGCGATTCTGACCCGCAGGATCAAGGACCTTTCGCTCCATACGGAAAAGTCCCCGAAGGACCATCATTCGAGGAGGGGTCTCGTGTCGCTCGTCGCGAAGAGGAGAAGGCTTTTGAATTATATAAGAAGAAACAAACCGGAGACATACCCGGATCTCATTCAGAAACTCGGACTTAGAAAGTAGGGTCCAAAGGAGGGCCAGTTTTGACTATACAACCAAAAAAGGTCGATGCCATGATTTTCGGTAAACATTACGGGCTTGAGACCGGATCGATTGCCAGGCAGGCTAACGGAGCAGTATTCGCGCGGTACGAGGACACGGCGGTTCTTGCCACCGTTGTCGCACTGGAGGAAAAATCTGAAGGGGAAGACTTCCTTCCGCTGACCATCAATTACCAGGAGAAATCGGCTGCTGCCGGGAAGATACCGGGCGGATATTTCAAAAGGGAGGGCAGGCCTAACGAAAAGGAGGTCCTGACTTCGAGGCTTATCGACAGGCCGATAAGACCCCTTATACCGAATGATTTTACTTACCAGACACAGATTATCGTCACCGTATTCTCGGCCGACCCGGACCACGATCCGGACGTGCTGTCACTCACGGCGTCCTCTGCCGCTCTCATGGTATCGGACATACCTTTCGACGGGCCTCTCGCCGCGGTAAGGGTAGGCAGGGTAGGCGGCTCGTTCATATGCAACCCCACGAAGAAAGACCTTGCCGAGAGCGATATGAACATCGTCGTCGCGGGGACGAAAGACGCGATCGTCATGGTCGAGGGCGGGGCGAACGAAGTACCGGAGCCTGAAATAGTGGACGCCCTCATGTTCGCTCATCAGAGCATCCAGGAGTTTATCAAGCTCCAGGAAGACCTCGTAGCGGGTCTCGATATACAGAAACGGGAACCGGAGCCGGCGGTCGCCGACGATCCGATCGAAGCCGAGGTCCTCGCCTATGCCGGGCAGAAATTGAAGGAAACCTTTATGTCCGCCTCCAAGGCCGAGAGGAGGCAGCGTATAAAGAGCATACGCGCGGAGACGGAGGAACATTTAAAGTCACTCCATCCCGACGAGGAAGTCGACGTCTCCAGGCCGTTCGAAAAGATATTGAAGGACTTGGTAAGGGAGCTCATAGTAAAGGACAAGATAAGGCTCGACGGCAGGGGATACGCCGACGTAAGACAAATTTACGGAGAGGTCGGATTCCTTTCCAGGGCGCACGGCTCGGCACTCTTTACGAGGGGGGAGACCCAGGCGGCCGTTACGGCGACACTGGGCACGACTTACGACGAGCAGAGGATAGACTCCCTCGAGGGCGACATCACCAAGACGTTCATGCTCCATTACAACTTCCCCCCCTACAGCGTGGGCGAAGTGAGCTTCAGGCTCGGGCCGGGACGGAGGGAAATAGGGCACGGGGCTCTCGCGGAGAGGTCTATAATTCCCGTGCTCCCGAAAAAGGAGCAATTCCCCTATACGATTCGCGTGGTATCCGACGTGCTCGAATCGAACGGCTCGTCCTCGATGGCCACGGTCTGCGGCGCGACGCTCTCGCTCATGGACGCAGGCGTCCCCATCTCCGCCCCGGTAGGCGGCATAGCGATGGGGCTTATCAAGGAAGGCGACGAATTCGTGATCCTCACCGATATACTCGGGGACGAAGACCACCTGGGGGATATGGATTTCAAGGTCGCCGGCACGAAAACCGGCGTGACCGCGCTCCAGATGGATATAAAAGTTACGGGGGTCACGAAAGAGATTCTTTCGGCCGCCCTTGAGCAGGCCAAGGCAGCGCGTCTTACTGTCCTCGACAAGATGAGCGGTATCCTCGAAGCACCGAGAGAGGAAATATCGACATACGCGCCGAGAATACTCACCATGCAGATAAGCCAGGACAAGATAAAGGACGTAATCGGCTCGGGCGGCAAGACAATCAAGAAGATAGTAGAGATAACCGGCGTCCAGATCGATATAGACGATACCGGAAGGGTGAATATAGCCTCACCCGACAGGGAAGCCTGCGATAAAGCGGTCAGGATAATTCAGGGGATAGTGGAAGAGATCGAAGTCGGAAAATATTACCGCGGGGTCGTAAAGAGGATTCTCGATTTCGGGGCCATCGTGGAGCTTGGCTACGGTAAGGACGGGCTTGTGCATATATCGGAGCTCGCCCCGACGAGGGTCAAGAGCGTCACCGACATCCTTAAAGAAAAAGACGAGGTCTTAGTCAAGTGCATCGGCAAGGAGCACGACGGCAAGATAAGGCTCAGCAGGAAGCAGGCGCTTGACCAGAATATAGAAAATTACACGAGCAGCGCTATATAAGAGAATAGTCCCGCCCGGGCCCGCTTTCTTCGGGACCGGCGGGTTTCTTTCTCTGTTCTCAGATTTTTTCTTCGCACGTTAAAAGTGAAATCCGAAAAACCCAGGCTTCTCGTCGTTCTCGGGCCCACCGCTTCGGGTAAAAGCAGGCTGGGCGTTGAATTAGCGGAGAGATTCCGCGCCGAGATAGTGAGCGCCGATTCGCTTCAGCTCTATAGACGCCTCGACATCGGCACGGCCAAGCCCACGCCGGAAGAGCGCAGGAGGGTCCGGCACCATCTCGTCGACGTAATCAACCCTGATGAGGAATTCAACGCCGGAAGATTCAGGGCGGAAGCCCGGAAGGTAATAGAAGAGCTCCACGCCTCGGGTAAGAGGATAATAATCGTAGGCGGCACTTATCTGTATATCAAAGTGCTTCTATCGGGGCTCATAGAGGACATCCCCTCTGACAGCTCCATAAGGAACGGGATAAAGAAGCTCAGGGACTCCTTCGGGACCGCGTACGTGTACGAGAGGCTCAAAGCGCTCGACCCGGAGGCTGCGGCCAGGATACATCCCAACGATTACGTGAGGGCGGAGAGAGCGCTCGAGGTCTTCTACCTCACGGGGGAGAAAATGTCCCACCTCCAGTCCCTCCACGATTTCGGGGATAGGGAGTACGATTACTTAAAGGTAGGGATCTCCGTCGAGCGCGAGGAACTGAGACACAGGGCAGATCTCAGGGTCGATGAGATGATAGCCGAAGGGCTCGTCGACGAAGTGAAAAGTCTCAGGCTCATGGGTTACGGCCCTGAGTTAAAACCTATGCAGTCCATCGGCTATAAAGAGATTAACCGCTACCTCGACGGAGAGCTCAGGCTTGAGGAAGCGGTCGGGCTTATCAAGCGCGACACCAAACGCTTCGCCAAGCGCCAGATGACCTGGCTAAGGAGAGACAAGGAGATAAACTGGTTCGACCTCCCCGGTGATTTCGAAAAAGTGCTCTCAGCCTCCCGCGCCTTTTTCGGCTAGAGTGTATCTCATGCCATGATTTGTGACCCATGTAAATCTGTCTTTAAAAAACCCGTTCGTACTGAGCTTGTCAAAGTATGAATGGGTTTTTCTGCCTCGCATCGCCTCCGTAGGAGCGGCATCCTGCCGCGACATGAACGTGAACAACCAACCTTGTCATTTCGAGCAGCGCGAGAAATCTATCTTTTGCATTTATCTTCTAATTCCCTCCGCCTGTCCTGAACTTGTTTCAGGATCTAAAGGAGGGAAAGGGAGGATTTCGTATTTATCATTCCCGAGCGTTTTAATCGGGAATCTCGTCTTTAAGATTTGAATAATCGCAGCTGGAAGCCGCTCCTACAATTATTCAGGCCGAAGGCGCGGCAATCCCAGACATCAGCGGCGGCCTGTCGTCCCTCACGACTCGCGCTTTTTCAACTCCTCGTCTATCCTGAGCATGTAGTCGCTGTCGGGAGCCGTCTTCTCCGTCCTCTTGCCGGAACCGGCCGCGCTCTTGCCCCCCTGTGATTTGAGGTATATCCCTATGCCGAGCCCCCCGAATACGATCGCGAGGCCGGGGAGCACCCAGAGGAGCCAGTTCACGCCCTTTGGCGGCGGGGACGCGAGTATCGTTTCCCCGTACCTGTTCACGAAGTAAGCGATGACCTCTTCTTTCGATTTCCCTTCTTCGAGCTGCTTCCTGATTATCTGCCTCATGTCCTGCGCGAGGTTGGAGTTCGATTCGGCGACGCTCTGCCCCTGGCAGACGGGGCACATGAGCTGATGGGCTACCTCGTTCACGCGGTCGTCCAGGCTTTCGGCCGGGGAGTATCCCTGCTGGAAGGCAATAAACAGAAGGGTCAGAATGAAGACGGCTGAATATCTATTCCGCATGGCAGGCATGGCGTCTAGTTCATGGACGATGTCTCTCTGTCAGGTGCGGCAGCCCTGTTGACGTAGTAATCGATTATTTCCTCCGTCAGCGGGCCGTCGTACTTATCCGTAATTATACCCGAGGGGCCGATAAAGTAGGTCTCTGGCACGCCCCCTATGCCGTAGTCGACCTGAATCTCCTCTTCTGGGTCTATTCCCTGGGGATACCCCCCTCCGAACCGCTCGATGTATGAAGCGGCGCTTGAGCTCTCGTCCCATACGTTAACGCCGATGAACACGACATTTTTATCTTTATATTTGAGCCACGACTGCTCTAGCGCAGGGGCTTCCTGCCTGCACGGCATGCACCAGGACGCCCAGAAATTGAGAAGCACAGTTTTCCCTTTAAGCTCGGACAGGCTTACCCTTTTCCCGTCGAAGAGCTTTAGCGTGAATTCGGGCGCTTCCTTCCCGACGAGCGGGGATGTCTTCACGTTTTCCCTCTCCCCGAAGAGGGCGTATCCGAGGAGGGCGAGTACGAGGAAAATGACCGCGAGAACCCCAAGCTTCGTCCCTGTGTTTAATATGCTCATGTGTCTTTCCTTGATCGTGCTAGGTGATATTATAGCCAATCGGGGGAATCTTTCATCCCCAAGAGGCTCTCGCAGTTAATAATTTTATTTCTAATCAGTTAAAGGACTTTTCCCGGCAGATGTGATATAATATTGGCTCGGGGTTACTGGGTTCCGTCGGCGCACATGAACAGAGATATAGATAAAGTAAGGAACACGAGCATGAGGCTCCATGATGAGGAAGTGGAGCGGTTCAGGGCGCTCCTGGATTATAATATTCTCGATACCGGGCCCGATCCCGCCTTCGACGAGCTCGCGCGGCTCGCGGCTTACATCTCCAGGACCCCGATCGCCCTTATTACGTTCGTCGACGAGAACAGGGAGTGGTTCAAGTCTGTCATAGGCATAGAATGCCCGATTAGTGAAGTCCCCCGCGACAAGTCGTTCGGCGCTTACGTCATAAATCACCCGGATGATGCGCTTGCGATATCGAGGCCGCTCGAGGACGAGAGGACAAGGCAGAACCCTTTCCTCGCGGCCAATCCCGATATAAAGTTTATTGCGGGTCTTCCGCTTGTGGACGGAAACGGCCACAGGATAGGCTCGCTCACGCTGGCGGGTTTTTTACCCAAAGACCTGAGCTATGAGCAGGTTTCGATGCTCCAGACTGTTGCCGGGAACGTCATGCTCAGGCTCGAGCGGGGACGGAGCGCTTCCGGCCTCGGCGAGCCGGTGCCTTCCCTGCGGATCAGTGACGAGAAGCCGCTTTCGGAAAAGGATGTTCCGGGTGAAGACGAGGAGAATAACATCCGTGCCCTCAGCGATGGCGCTCCGGTCATCGGCGAGAAAATTTTAGGCGATATTGAAATCGACGGCGAAGAGGAGAACAGCACCACTATCAGAAAAGATATACAGGACCTCATCGGCAGGCTCGAAAGGCAGAACAGGAAGCTCATCCTCCTTTGCGAAATGGACGAATTGCTCCAGGCTTCTCACGACGAGGAAGAGGTTTACACTATCGTCACGAATTTCAGCAACAAGCTCTTTCCCGGCGAGCCGGGGGCGCTGTTCATATTCAACGATGTCCTGAATATCCTCGAATGCGTTTCCGCCTGGGGGGAGGGGATAAACAGCGAGCGCGAATTCCTCCCCGACAAATGCTGGGCGCTCAGGCTCGGCAGGCTCCATTATGTGAATAACCAGCCCACCGAGCTCTACTGTCAGCACCTGACCGAGACTTCGGGTATAAACTATTACTGCGCGCCGATGCTTGCGAGGGGCAAGACCCTCGGGCTTTTCTACATCCACAACGGGTTCGGGAATGTTGAAGGGCCTGTCAGCGAGCGTGACAATATTTACACGAGCCATATCGTTTCGACTATGGCGAAGCTCACCGCGCTCGCCCTCGGGAACATAAAGCACCATGAGGCGCTCCAGAACTACGCGATCTACGATTCTCTCACGGGCCTTTTCAACAGGCGTTATATGGAGGAGACGCTCAAGAGGGAAATCAGCAGGGTCGCGCGCAACAAGGAGCCCCTCGGTCTCATAATGGTCGATATCGACCACTTCAAGCAGTTCAACGACGCTTACGGGCATGCGGCGGGGGACATGCTGCTCCGCAGCATAGGCGACTTTTTTAAGGACCGTATCAGGCGCGAGGACATCGCCTGCCGTTACGGGGGAGAAGAATTCGTCCTGATACTCCCGGGGTCGTCCCTCGAGAATACGTACCGGAGGGCCGAGCAGCTCCACGACGAGATCAAGCGCGTCCGTGTACGCCACCGCGGGAGCTTCATCAGCTCGGTAGAGGTGTCAATGGGCGTCGTGGTCTTTTCGGAGCACGGAACTTCCGCCGAGCTCCTCCTGGAATCGGCCGACAAGGCGCTCTATAAGGCGAAAGCCCAGGGGCGGAACAGGATAGTAGTCGCCTGAGCGCTCAACTGAGAGCGTATCTCTATTTACAACAGCCTGACCTGAACCTTATTTGTTAGACGTGGTGCCGAACGCCCTCAAATCCTCAACATTCTCGAAATAATAGACCTTGCCGTCGGGCGCCGCCCCAATAACGGCAGTCGATTTATCCACATCTTTCCCGCTCACGGGGTCTACGGCCATACGGCTCGAAGGGTCTTCCTTCAGCTTCGCCTCGCACATCTGGCAGCAGCCGTAGTACATTTTGCCTTCGACCTGGACCGGTATCTGCTCCTTGTCGTAGAGCTGGTTCGTGACCATGCACACGTATTTCGACTCGACCTGCTTGAGCTCGGGCTGTGTATCAGCCTGTGTCGAGCCGCTTCCCTGGTTCTGCGCCCTCGGCGCCTGAACGAAGAGCGTCATGGCGGCTGTTAAAACCAGAGAGACAATCAATATGGAAATGATCCTCGAGATTCCCGTACTCATAATCAAAACCTCCTGTATGTCTTTATAGCGGGCACAAACGAATTATAAACGATCTCCCGCTCCTCTTCTATTTTTCTTTAATGATTGTTATGCTGACCGTCCGGGTTCTTTCCCGCCTCGCTCTTCATCTGTTTATACTCCTCGTGCGTCATCTCGGGGAGCCTCACGACAAATGCCGTTATGCCCCATATCTCGTCATCCGAGTATGTGGAGCCTGATTCCGGCATTCCCGTCATTTTTATGCCGTTCTTGATAACCCAGAAGATCTCGGCGGGCCTCAGCGCGCGGGCCGCGTCCGCAAGGTCGGGTGGAGCCGGGTTAAACCCTTCCGCCTGATCGATGCCGGGCGCGCCGTGGCAGCCGACGCACATGTTTTCATAGTGCTCGAACCCCTCCCCCACGAGCGCCTCGCTCTCGAGAGCGGGCTCCTTGATTCCCTCCGCGTGTTTCCTTATCGAGCTGATTTTCGCCGTGTTGAAGACCCACGTTACGATTTCCGAGTGCGGTACCGTCGCCGCTATGTTATAGGTCCCGGAATAGATAAAAATTACGGCGCCCAGAATAAAAAAGCATATGAGAACGAAAAATGCCCTGATCATTTTTTGCCCTCCTCCCTTGTATATTGGATCGTTTAAATCGAAACCGACACGCAGTCAAAGACTTGAGAGCGTATAATTCTATATCGGCGTATCACACGGGACCGTCTCTACGGTTATTATAAACTTTTTTAACGCGACTCGCTTTCTCCCAACATTTCCCTGTTTTACATTTTAAGATAACCATTTTACCCCTTCCCCGGGCGGGGGAGACTGGAATTGGCCCTCACCCGGGGAATGTTTCCATCACTGAGGCTTCGGAGAACTCTGGCTCTCTGCCTCTTGCGCCATCTTCTTGTGCTCCGCCGCCATCTCTCTATACTGTTCGGCGGATGCCTTCGAATCGGCGGCCAGCTTCACACAGTGGGTCGACATACCGGCCATCTTTCCTCCCTCGTACGCCTCAGCCATTGAATCGTGCAGGGTAGCCTTCTTTTCCATCAAGACCGCCTGCTCTTCGTAATACTCCGCGATCTTGATATGGTCTTCGGGCGTATCCGCCGTTTCGATCAGCACGGTGATGTCCACTTCCTCTTCAGTGCTCGCTGGAATTCCTCTGCTGAGAGAAAAAACCAACACGGCCATTGTGAAAGCTGCTAAGATTAACATCGACTTCTTCATTAGTATCACCTCCTTTTTTTATGACGTGTTTTCTCGCTTTGAAGTAACTAGGTTATCAACTGAGCGCGCTTTTCTCCTTACACGCTAGACTGGCGGAATTTTCCCAACAAATTTAATAAAATCGATTTCCTGCAACGACCGCGCCATGTGTCAATCCTGTGAATTCAAATTACTGTTGAAGCTTTTCAGGTTCTCTTCGCTTTCGAAGTAATAAACTGTTCCGTCGGGCATCGTCCCGATTACGGCCGTGGCTTTATCGACCTCGTTGTTGCTTACGGGATCAATCGCGGTGCGGGCGTTCGCGTCACTTTTCAGCTTCCCTTCGCACATCTGGCAGCAGCCGTAGTAAGTCTTGCCTTCTATCTCGACGGGGATCTGCTCCTTCGCGAACGACTGGTTGTTTATCATGCAGACGTATTTTGACTCTATAGGGGAAGCGCCCGGCTGAGACTGCTTTTCCGCTAGGCTCTGGTTCGCATCACCTGCATAGGCGCGCTCGTGCAAAAGAGCCGACACCGTAATCAGACAAAAGCTGAAAATCGTTAATGCTTTCACTGCAAATGCTCTGGTCTTCATTGAAGAACCCTCCCTGAGTTTGTTTTGGGTGCTTATGCTTCAAACTTTTTAACATTTAGGTATTTTAATTTCTTCGTAAGACAACATTTTGTTAGATCCCCTCCTGAGGCTGCACGCTCAACCTTTCCTCCTTCCTCTCAAGAACATACCAGCGCCAGATACCGTAAATAGCCGGATAGACCACCAGCTCGAGGATGAACGATGTGAAGATGCCGCCGATCATCGGAGCGGCGATACGCTTCATTACGTCCGCGCCGGTGCCGGTTGACCACATGATGGGAACCAGTGCCATGAACAACACTGCTACCGTCATGACTTTCGGCCGCAGTCGTTTGACTGCTCCGTGCACAATCGCCTCATCCAATTGCGGCTTCGTTTTCATTGAACCTTTAGCCCGCATATCCTCATATGCGAGGTCTAGATAAAGCAGCATGAACACGCCTGTCTCTGCATCCACACCCATTAGCGCAATCAGTCCGACCCATACGGCAATGCTTGTGTTATAGCCCAGGAAATAGAGAAGCCAGATCGCGCCGACGGCGGAGAACGGCACGGCCAGGAAAATAATCAGCGTCTTGGCCACCGAGCCGGTATTGAGGTACAGCAACACGAAAATAATAAAAATCGTAATCGGCACTACGGTCAGTAATCTGTTTTTGAACCGCTGCAAATACTCGTACTGCCCACTCCAGACGAGCGTATAGCCCGGCGGTAGTTTGACCTCCTCCTGAATTATTTTCTTCGCCTCTTTCACATAGCCCTCATAGTCTTTCCCCTCGACATCTACGAACACGTAGCCTACTTTCTGCCCGTCCTCGTTCCTTATCTCTGGAGGGCCTGAGCTGAAGCTGATATCGGCGAGGAGCGTGATCGGGACCTGCGCTCCCGACGGTGTTGCGACGAGCACCCTTTCGAGCTTGTCCATGTCGGTTCTCAATTCTCTCGGATACCTGACGTTCACGGGGTATCTCTCCTGTCCTTCGACTGTTTGAGATATGTTTTTTCCGCCGATAGCTGTTTCTATAACGTCCTCGACTTCTCCTATAGTGAGACCGTATCTTGCGGCCTTTTCCCGGTCTATGTCGAAATTGAGGAAATACCCTCCCGTGATCCTTTCGGCGAACGCGCTCCTCGTCCCGGGCGCTTTAGAGAGCACCTTCTCTATCTCGACGGCTATATCCTCTATGGTTTTAAGGTCGGGACCGAATACTTTGATGCCGAGGTTGCTCCTGAAGCCCGATGTCAACATCTCTGTCCTCGTCTGAATGGGCATCCAGAATATATTGGCCATGCCCGGGAATTTTACTGTCTGATTCATTTCCGATACTAGCTTTTCCCATGTCATTCCTGCCCGCCACTCACTCTCGGGCTTGAGCGTAACTACTGTCTCCACCATGCTGAGTGGTGCTGAGTCCGTGGGCGACTCGGACCGTCCTATCTTGCCGAATACCCTCTCCACCTCGGGGAATTTCATCAGCATCTTGTCCTGAATCTGGAGTATTTTGGCGGCTTCCGTTATGGACATACCGGGCACGGCCGTCGGCATGTAAAGGATAGTCCCTTCGTTCAGCGGGGGCATGAATTCTGAGCCCAGCTTGAGAAAAGGGAAAACCGTCAGTACCAGTATTACGACCGATGCGAATAAAACGGTCTTTTTGAAACGGAGCACGAATTTTACGACCGGTTCATACAGTCTTATGAGGAACCTGCTTATGGGGTTCTTTTCCTCCGGTTTTACTCTCCCCGTCACGAGAAGGGCTACTAAGGCTGGGGTTATCGTTATTGCGAGAAGGGATGAAAAAAACATCGAGAACGTTTTTGTGAATGCAAGAGGTTTAAACAGTCTCCCCTCCTGATATTCGAGAGTGAATATAGGGAGGAATGACACCGTGATCACGAGTAAGGAAAAGAAAACAGGTCTTCCGACTTGTTTCATCGCTTCGAGAATAGCGTCGAACCTCGATCCTTCCTCTCCCTCCGACTGCCACCTCTCAAGATTTTTATGAACGTTCTCTATGATGATGATCGAGGCGTCCACCATTGCTCCTATTGCAATAGCGATCCCTCCGAGTGACATGATATTCGAGTTGAGATGCATGTAGTACATGGGGATGAAAGCCAACAAAACCCCGATAGGGATCGACAATATGGGAATTATCGCGCTTCTGAAATGGAGGAGGAATACGATTATCACCAGGCTCACGATGATCATTTCTTCGATGAGAGTCCCTTTAAGAGTCTCTATTGCGCGGAGTATGAGGTCGGAACGGTCATAGGTGGTTACGATCTTCACTCCGTCGGGCAGCGACGGCGTTATGTCTTCGATTTTCTCTTTCACGCTTTCTATCACGTTGAGAGCGTTTTCGCCGTGGCGCATGACGACGATTCCGCCGACCGTCTCTCCTTTCCCGTCGAGCTCGGCAACGCCTCTCCTGATATCGGGACCGAGCTGCACGTTTGCTATATCCCTAACGTAAACGGGCGTCCCGTTTCCGTTCGTCCCCACCATGATTTTCTCGATGTCGTCCACAGATTTGATGTAGCCTCTTCCCCTCACGTAGTACTCGGTCGACGCGAATTCGACGACCCTGCCGCCGACGTCGTTGTTGCTCGTCCTGATCGCTTCTATCACTTCGTTTATGGGTATTGCGTAGGCTACGAGTTTGTTGGGGTCGATTTCTACCTGGTACTGTTTCACGAAGCCGCCCACGCTCGCGACCTCGGCGACTCCGGGAACCGATTCGAGCCAGTACCTCAAATACCAGTCCTGAAACGAGCGGAGATCGGCCAGGTCATGCTTGCCGGATTCATCCACCAGCGCGTATTCATAGACCCATCCCACTCCCGTTGCGTCGGGTCCCAGCGTCGGGTTGACTCCTTCGGGGAGTTTCCCTCTCACCTCGTTTAAATATTCTAGCACTCGGCTTCTCGCCCAATACAAATCCGTCCCGTCTTCGAAAATCACGTAGACGAGCGACGTGCCGAACATCGACTGTCCCCTCACGTATTTCACCTTTGGAGCGGCTATCATGCTCGTGACGATGGGGTAAGTGATCTGGTCTTCTATCAAGTCCGGGCTTCTCCCTTCCCAGTCGGTGAATACTATGACCTGGACGTCGGACAGATCGGGCAGCGCGTCAAGCGGAGTGTTCTTCATCGCCCAGTATCCCCAGGCGGCGAGAAAAGCAACGAGCGTGATCGTTAAAAACTTGTTCCTTGCAGAGTATTCTATGATTTTATCTATCATCGATCCTTTCCTTTTAAGCTCTTAGCGATAGGCAGTCATTTCTGCCAATGAGACTCGATGTCATGCATGCAGCGCCTGGCTCTCGCAGTATCAATGTCCTTCGTGTGATCCCATACTTTCTTCTTCTCCCTCGCCTTCTTCCCACGATGCGACCGCGGCCTGTATCTTGCTTTCGGAGTCGATAAGGAAATTCGCCCTCGTGACGACTCTCTCTCCTTCGCTGAGTCCCTTGAGCACTTCGTAATAACCGTCCGATTTCTGACCGAGCTCCACCCTCTTTATCTCCATGCTGCCCCCGCCCCTGTCTACGAACACTACGTCCTGCTTCCCGGTGCGGAGCACTGCGGATTCGGGTATCGCCAGTTTCTCCCCGAGCGGGATGTCTATGCTCACGTCCGCATACATTTCGGGGAGGAGCCTCATGTCGGGGTTGGAGAATTCGAGACGCGCCTTCGCCGTCCTCGTCTTCATGTCCAGGTGGGGCGGCATGAACGCTACTTCCCCGTGGAATTCCTCGCCCGGAAACGACTTTAAAGTCATTACCGCGTGATCGCCGGGCTTGACGAGCGGTATCTCGTTCTCGTATATATCGACTTCGACCCACACGTTGGAATGATCGGCGATCGTATACAGGCTGGTGCCGGGTTCGACGTACATGTTCTCGAATACGTTCTTCTCGGTAATTACGCCCGAGACCGGGGAGTAAATGACGAGGCTCTCCTTTACCTTCCCGGTTTCCCCGAGCTCACGAATCTGTCCTTCGGAAATATCCCACAGCTCGAGCCGTTTCTTCGTCGCGTCGAGGAGCGAATTCGCTCCGCCGGATATATCGGAGAACTCACTGCCCGAGAGGATCTCTTTCGAGCGCAGCGCGAGGAGGTACTCCTGCTGCGTCGAGACGAGCTCCGGGCTGTATATGGAGAACAGCGGGTCTCCTTTCTTTACGTGCTCGAGGGTGTAATCTACGTAGAGCTTGTCTATCCAGCCGCTGAATTTCGTATGGATTTGTTCGACCTTCGTCTCGTCGAGCGTCACTCTGCCCACGGTCCTTATCGTTTTGTCCATTGAGCGCATGGCGACAGGCTCCGTTTTAACGCCTATCAGCTGCTGCCTCTCCGTGCTGACGGTGAATCGGGAGCTCGGCTCGCCTTCTCCAGTTTCGGGGGCAGGCACTCCCATGCCGTGCCTGCTATGGTCCACGGCCCCCGTTTCGGTCGAGCTTTCGGATTCCGCCACGGTTTCTTTCTCGGCGCTCTCTCCAGCGGGCTCGGTCCCGGTTCCCGGTTTTTTAGTTACCGGCACGAGCTCCATACCGCAGATAGGGCAGTTGCCCGGCTCTTTCATCTTTACGGACGGGTGCATGGCGCACGTCCAGTAATCGATCTCGCCTTCGGCTGTAAGGACAGGGCGCCACTCATGCTCGTGCCTCTCCGAGAAAAACGGAATCTCTTTCAGCACCGGTATGCTGTATCCGTACTTGTATATAATGAGCGATACCGCCGTCAGGACTACCAAAGCCGCAATAATATTCAAGCCTGTTCTCTTCTTCATCTCCGTTCTCCCTTCATTTCGTATTGGCCTCCAATATCGGCTCCCGAAAGCTCTTCTATCCTCGCAATCGCTTTCTCGTAATCCGTCAGCTGCCTCTCGTATTCGAGCTCGAAGCTGAAAACGGTCACGAGGTTGTCTATCAGCGTCAGGAAGTCGACCGTTCCTACCTGATAGCCTGAGACCGCCGATTCGAGCGAGAGCTTTGACTGGGGTATTATCCCCTTTTGATAGAGGTTCATGAGTTTCTCCGCCGTCCTGGCGTTGAGGTAGCTCTCCTTCACGCTGAAGTTGATCTCCTGGTTCGTCGAGCTGTACTCCTCCTGTGCCCCTTTCAGCTCGAGCGCCGCTTCCTCGATCCCCGGCTTCTGCTTGCTCCAGAAGTAGAGCGGCACCTTCAGTCCGAGAGATACTTCCCATACGCCCTCGATCCCGTTCCCTTCCTTGCCCATGATCCCCGGAGAGGCTTCGACAACGAAATCGGGATAGAGATCCTTCCGGGCAAGACTGAGCGCCTCTTCTCCCCGCGCGATCTCTCTTTCCCTCATCGCAAGGAGTGGCGCGTTTTCCCCGGCGAGCCCGCTTACCTCCTCGGATGTCAGGATAAGAGGGGTTTTATCGATTTTCCCGGGTCTTCCGAGCGGCGAGTCCTGGGGCCGGTTGAGTATGCTTTTTATTCTCGCCTCGATTATCTCTTCTCTCTGCCTGAGCACCTCGAGCTGCTCGATAAACTTTGAGTTCTCGACCTGCGCCCGGAGCACGTCCTGCTGTATGCCCTTTCCCACCTCGTACTTGACTTCGGCGATTTTGGTGAACTTCCGGAGAAGTTCCTGATTCCTTCCGGTGATCTCTATGGCTTTTCCGGCCAGGTACCAGTCGTAATAGGCGACCTTGAGATCCGCGATCACCCTCCTCTCCGTTGCCAGGTAGGATTTCTCCCCGGCTTCGGACTCTCTCTCCGCGATCTTCTTTTTCAGGGAGAGTTTTCCGGGAAATGGTATCTCCTGCTCGAACGAGAATCTCAGCATGCTGTCAGGGTCTTCGTCGAGGGTTATGCTGTCGAAGCTCACGTTCTGCCAGCCCACACCTATCATCGGATCGGGCAGAGTCCCTTCCTGGGACGGGCGCTTGGTAGACGCCCGCCACTTGGCGTTTGCCGCCTTTATCTCCGGATTATTTTGACGCGCCTCGTTTATCAAGGAATCGAGAGTCTCGATTTCCTGCGCAAATAAACCCTGCGTAAATAATAAGATGAGAAATATCGTTCCTAATGTTGCTTTCATATATTTACCTCCTGTAGAGAGGGGAATGCTTAAAATGTATGAATGTTGAAAACGCAAGAATCCCTCGCCGCCAGTTACATATCACGAGGCAGTACGGGGATCAAATAGAAAAGATGAAATTATAGTAAGAATGTGGAATTGACGATCTGCAGATCGGGCGGGTCGTGTTCTCTTTGAGAGAAACCCTGTGCTCGATTGACGTAGCCCCTTTGATAATACATGTTTGTCAATGAGACTGTGTGAACCAGGACCGGATCAATTTTTGAAGGGGGGTCGAGAGGGGCGTTAGTAAGTCCCTCCAAACAGCATGAAGAGATCTTTCCTGACGGTCCGTGTATCCTGTGCATGGCGGGTTTTTCGCTGCTCTCCTTAGCAACGCCAACGTTCCCGTGACAACTCATCACAGTTTTAGCCGGCGCGGTTTCAGTCGAAGCGACAACGTCGGGCTGGAACCCGCTGTAGCAGAGAATGATGTTGAATACCAAGAAAATGCTCGTGAATCTCTTCATAATATCCAGTTCATATAATATAGCTTAATGTGTCGAAGTCAAATAAGTTTTAATCCTGGGGATTGATATCAATCAGGATTTATAGACGATTGGGACAAGCATTATGGAACGGGTAAGATAGTTCCGGATTATCGTCGGAGGTCACGGGTGCATGAGCGAACTCGATATGAAAAGTCAGTGATTTAAAGGAGGTACCGTTATATGGAATACGTGAAGATCAGCGGAACCGATATTCTGTCCTCCCGAATTGGTCTAGGCTGCTGGGCTATAGGGGGCTGGCTCTGGGGAGGGAGCGAAGAGCGCGAATCCGTAGACACGATTCTCTCTGCGCTCGAAAGAGGCATAAACCTCATGGACACGGCTGCGATCTACGGCTTCGGCAGGTCGGAAGAGATAGTAGGTAAGGCGCTATCCGAGTACGGACAGAGGGATAAAGTCATAATCGCTACCAAAGCGGGTCTCGACTGGACATCCGGCAAGGTTTACCGGAATTCAA
This sequence comes from Thermodesulfobacteriota bacterium, assembly GCA_040754335.1. Classification (NCBI taxonomy): domain Bacteria; kingdom Pseudomonadati; phylum Thermodesulfobacteriota; species Thermodesulfobacteriota bacterium. The sequence goes on from JBFMCV010000006.1 coordinate 123,458, forward strand.
CCAGGGGCCGCATCATGAAGGAAGTCGAAGATTCGCTCGGGAGGCTGAGAACAAATTATATAGACATATACCAGATACACTGGCCCGACTTCGACACGCCGATCGAGGAAGCCGCGTCCGCCATGGACGAGCTCTACAGGGCCGGGATAATTAGGGCGATAGGCGTCAGTAACTATTCTGTCGAACATATGGACGCATTCAGGCTTAAGGCTCCTTTACATGTCTCGCAGCCCCCGTATAACCTGTTCGAGAGGGGCATCGAAGACGATATTCTGCCTTACTGTGACTCGAAGGGGATTACGATGCTCTTTTACGGGGCTATCTGCCGCGGATTACTTAGCGGGAGGATGAAAGAGGATACGAGGTTCGAAGGGGACGATATACGGAAGGCGGACCCTAAATTCAAGGAGCCGAGGTTCGGGCAGTATATGAAGGCGGTCGGGATGCTGGATGAATACGCACGGAGGAAATACGGGAAAAGGGTTATTCACCTCGCTGTACGCTGGATTCTCGACAAAGCTCCCAATCACGTCGCGCTCTGGGGGGCGAGACGCCCCGGCCAGCTGGACCCCGTTCCGGAAATGATGGGATGGTCACTCGATCACGACGACTTCCGTGCGATCGACAAAATACTCGCGGAGTGTATCAAGGATCCGGTAGGCCCCGAATTCATGGCGCCTCCTTCGCATAAGCCAAAAGACTGACATGATCTCTTGCCTCGGTTATGCAAGCGTGTATGGATGTATCTTCTTCGCGTTAATTAGTGCTGGATGGATTCGATCAGCCTGGGATTTAGCTCGTCCATGGACTCCAGTATCAGGTGGGCTTTTTCGAACGCTTCTCGGCTGAGCCTCTTGTCGGGGATCGCTATACAGTACATTCCCGCAGCCGTCGCCGACATCACGCCGTTGATCGAGTCCTCGATCGCCACGCACTCTTGCGGTCTCACGCCGAGCCTCTCGGCCGTATGTAGATATATGTCCGGGTGAGGCTTCCCGTTCTCCGTGCATTCCCCGGATACGACGGCGTCGAAATAAGGATAGAGCGAGAACATATCAAGTACGAAGTTTATTACGCTGAGTGGAGAGCTCGACGCCACAGCCATGAGATATCCCCTCGGCCTGAGTGATTCTAAAAGTGGCGTCAGTGCGGGCATGAGATTGAGTTCCTCTTCATATATAGCGGTCAGTATTTCGACCCTCTCCGATATTATCTCATCGACCGTTTCTCCGAGCGAGAACGTATCTCTCAGGAGTTTTCCCGAGTCCCTCTGGTTGAGACCCACTATGAGGTCCCTGTACTCCGGGCTGTAATCGATGTTCCTTCTTGCGAGTAGTATCCTCTCCGTTTTTTCCCAGAGCGGCTCGCTGTCTATCATTACGCCGTCCATGTCGAAAATTACAGCTTTGATCATAGGGGGAATTGCGAATGTTCCTTTCTAATTAATTTCGGGCCTGGATTTAATAAGGTAATGAGGTTACCTGAGAAATCCTTCCTGAAAAAGGCGCAGAAAGGATAGGGCGGTCTCTCATATGGCGGAGACGATCTCCGGCTATAGTTTGAAAGTATGCTTATAGGAAAACAGGGGATTAGTTATGCTTATCCCCTCGATGCCCCCAAATTACCTATAAGACGCCGCGTGTTTTCTCCCGGTTAGTCTATTAGGATGCCGAAGTTAAAAGAACCCGTGACTGGGGGATAATAGGACGGCGCATAATAAACAGGCGGCGGTGCATAGATCACAGGCGGCGGAGGGGCGTAATATACGTAAGGCCTTGGATAATATGCAGGCCCGTAAAAGAAGTTGGCTGAGAAACTAGAATGGTTCTTGTAGTAATGCCCGCCATGATGCTTATATTGCCCGTGTCCTTTCCGCGCAAAGCTTGCGGAAGGCATGGCTATAACTAAGGCAATAATTATTAAAATCGGCAATATGAGTTTTTTCATTGCTGTCTCCTATAAATAACTTCGTCTATATATTTATATAAACCTCAACAGCGCAATAAAAGTTGCATGACCTTATCGATGCTCATCTAAATCCAATTATTCCTGATGCAGCCGTTGACTTCTACAATTATTTTATCGGAGGTGAAAATTGACGGATTACGGGGGGATAGCGCGGGTTTTACCGCATATCGGGGTCGACGTGAACGGTTACTTCGGAGCTTCCGATTTTTTCTTTGATCGCTCTCACTATATCTTCTGCTATTTCGTGCGATTCGATGAAAGTCAGCCTGTGGTCCATAACGACGTGGAATTCGATGAATTTTACCGACCCCGCGTTCCTTGTCTTGAGCTTGTGGTAACTCTTTACGTTCGGATTGAATTCCATGATAACCTCTTCGATATCCCGGACTGTCTCTTGCGGCAGCTCTTTGTCCATCAATATGTCGATAGACTCGATCAGGATATCCTTGGTCGACCAGACGATAAACGCCGCCACGAGCATGGAGATGATAGGGTCGATTATGTTTAACCCTGTGAGCTTTATGACGAACAGCCCCGCCAGTATGCCGCCGTTGGTGTATAAGTCGAACTTGTAGTGGAGGCTGTCGGCGTTAAGAATCAAGCTTCCCGTCTCCTCAGCGACTCTCTTAATGTGCCTCGCGAGGAAGAGGCTGACTATCATAGACAGGACTATTACCGCCATCCCCCATCCGACTGATACCAGTGCTTCGTCTCCCATAAGTCTCAGGACGGAAAGGTATATGAGATAAACGGCCGAGGAGCCGATGATGAATGTCTGGAACAGTCCTGCGAGCCCTTCTGCTTTCCCGTGTCCGAACTTGTGGTCGTGGTCGGCCGGTTTTTCCGATTTCCTTATCGAATAGAGATTTACGGATGATGCCGTTACATCGAGAAAAGAATCCACGGCTGAAGCGAGCACGCTTATCGAGTTGGTCAGGATACCGAACACGACTTTAACGATGATTAATGCGATGGATACACTTATGGAGAGAAGAGCAGTCCGGAACTTTATATTTTTGCTAATATCTCTGCTGCTTGATGACAACTTGCTTTTTTACTTCTCGGTATCGGTTTATACGTCTGCGGGAGAGCCGTTAAGGCTATGAACTGATCGGTATTCTCCGAAACGGAATACCCTGCCGATAATATCCGCTCAGACGCTCCATCTCTTGAGCTTTTCTTCGACTTTCCGGCTCAGCTGCTCCCTGTATTCTTCAATATCGATTTTTATTCTCGATGCGCCCGTGTGCATCGCGGCTTCGGCGACGGCGACGGATTCCCAAACGAGCACCCTGGGGTCAAAAGGGGAGGGGACTATGTACTCGGGGCCGAAATCGAAATGCTTCTTGCCGTAAGCCTTGGCGACACTCTCATCGGCTCCCCTTTTGGCGAGCTTCGCGAGAGAATATGCCGCGGCTACCTTCATCTCTTCGTTGATCGCCTTGGCTCTCACGTCGAGCGCCCCTCTGAATATGAAGGGGAACCCGAGAACGTTGTTGACCTGGTTCGGATAATCGGACCTTCCCGTGGCCATAATTACGTCCTTTCTCGCTGCCTTGGCGTCCGGGTAGGAGATCTCGGGGTCCGGGTTGGCCATCGCGAATATGATCGGCTTGTCCGCCATGGATTTGACCATCTCTTTGCTGACCGCGCCTCCGGTCGAGAGGCCCACAAAAACGTCGGCCCCTTTCATGGCGTCTTCGAGGGTCCTTGCGCTCGTATCCACGGCGAATCTTTCTTTCTGGGGGTTCATGTTCGCCTCTCTCCCCTTGTATATGACCCCGCGGCTGTCGCACATGATCATGTGATCTCTTTTAGCGCCCAGGTGTATGAAGAACTCGGCGCAGGCTATCGCTGAAGCCCCGGCGCCGTTGAACGTCATTCTGAGCTCGCTTATCTCCTTCTTTACAAGTTCGCATGCGTTGAGCAGCCCGGCGCCCGATATTATCGCCGTCCCGTGCTGGTCGTCGTGAAACACCGGGATGTCCATCTGCTTCCTCAATTCGTCTTCTATGTGAAAGCACTCGGGGGCCTTGATGTCTTCGAGGTTGATGCCTCCGAAGGTGGGCTCGAGATACTTCACCGTCTTGATGATTTCCTCGGGGTCGTCGGTGTTTAATTCGATATCGAACGCGTCTATACCGGCGAACCTCTTGAAGAGAACGCTCTTCCCTTCCATTACCGGCTTGCCGGCGAGCGCGCCTATCTTTCCGAGTCCCAGCACTGCTGTGCCGTTCGTTATGACGCCGACGAGGTTCCCCTTGTTAGTGTATTCGTAGGCGAGATGAGGGTCTCTGTATATTTCCATACAGGGCTCGGCGACGCCCGGAGAGTATGCCAGAGAAAGGTCCCATTGAGTCAGGCAGGGCTTGGTCGGCACGACTTCAAGCTTTCCCTTTCGGCCGACACTGTGGTAATCCAGTGCGGCTTGCTTCATCTCTTTCTCTTTATCATCAGCCGAATTAGACATGTAACAATAATCCTCCGTTTATTTTTCCTTTTTTGTGTGTGTAAGGATATTCATGACGAGTATTCGCGTCAGCCTTTCACTCCGCATCCGCAGCCCGTCGGGCTGCAGCCGCATCCGCCGCCTGTCCGGCCAGGCGGGGAGAGTTCACCCTCAGATTTTATTCCGAAAGGAGAGAATTGCTTTTCTATATTCCTGCTCTCACACGTAGCGCAAGCGACCGCTTCTTCGCTGTTAAGAACCAAAGTTTCGAATAATTCCTGGCAGTCGAGACACCTGTATTCAAATATCGGCACTCTATAGGGACCTCCGGCGCCCTAATGAATGGAAAGTATTATAAATTTATATCAAATGTAGTCAACGTGGTAATTTTCCGGTTATTTTCCGGGAATAATCCCGGCCCATCGGAAGATTTTTAGTATAACCGGGATAATTATCGATGTTAAGGAACGATTTTGCCGGCCGTCACAGCGACCGGTCCGCGATGAATCGGCTTATTCGCGGCTTATCGCCTTTAAAAGCCAGCGCAGCTATGTAATCATTCCACGTATCGATTTGCAGTATCGTCCAGCTCTCATCCGATTCTTCAAGGCTTATGGATGCAGCGGACGGAGACGTACTACTGAGAACTGGAGAAAGATCCAGCTCTTTCAGGGCGGATGAGAAACCTCTGCCCACTGCTTTCGAGTAAGCCTCCTTTATCGTCCATAAGCTCATGAAAGCCCGGATTCTCATGATCTCGGGACGAGACTGAAAATATTCCATTTCGCCCGGAGTAAAAAACCGTTCGAGGATCTTTTCAGGCTTAAGAACAGGCCTTATATATTCGACGTCTATACCGACATCACACTTTGCCGCAACAGCGCAAAGGGCGAGGTTCCGGGAATGGGATAGATTAAAACTGATTTTCTTCCGATCGGATTCGGCGGCTATCGCCGGCTTCCCGTGCTCATTATATTCAAATTCTATATCCGCGGGCCGTGTGTTCAGATAACAGCCGAGAATTATTCGCAGGTAACCGCGGGCGGTGACGAATTTATCCCTGTATACGGAGAGGCCCAGCCTCGAAGCCCTGACTCTTTCGTCTTCGGACAGTACTTCATTGAACAGGTATACGTTGTTTATCGCCGGGTGGTCGAGGGCTATCTCCCATACGTGGACTTCGCCGTCGCTGATTGTCCTGACGGCATGAGTATTCTTCCGTTCCGCGCCTATCGGATTCACAGGTAAATCATACAGGGGTTCTATCCTCTTTCTCAACTCTTTAGAACGATTTCCAGAAATCTATGCCCGCCCAGTCGAGCGCCCTCTGGCCGTAGATATTGAGGTAGTAGAGGTTGTTCGTTGCCATCAGTATGCCCACGACAATTAATGTCCCGCCGACGATGATTTTATAGAGACCGTAATTACGCTTAATCCATCCGAACGCGGTGAGGGCTTTTGAGAGGGCAAGCCCGGTGATGATGAACGGCAGGCCTAGTCCTATGGAATATACGAAGAGCAGTACCGCGCCTTTTCCCGCCCCTTCCGCCGTGCTTGCATAAAGGAGTATGGAGGCGAGTATCGGCCCGACGCACGGGGTCCATCCGAACCCGAACGCGATGCCGAGGAAGAATATGCCTATGAGCCCCAGGTTGCCGCCCGTGAAGTATATCCTCCTTTCCCTGTAGAGCTGCGGTATCTTGAGTATGTCCATGGAAAAAAGCCCGAACAGTATTATTATCACACCCGAGATCCTGAGGAGGAGCACCTTGTTCTCGTGCAGGAAAGTGCCTATAAATGAAGCTGACGCGCCCAGCGTGACGAACACTGCCGAGAAGCCGAGCACGAAGAAGAGGCTCGGCACGAGTATCCTCACCGCCTTTCCTTCGGTCGCATCCCCGGTCAGCTCCTCGAACGACATTTTGGAGACCATGGATACGTAACCCGGTATGAGCGGGAGCACGCACGGCGAGAGGAACGAGATTATTCCCGCCAAAAAAGCGATAAGCCAGCTTACCTGGACCTCCGCCGGATTCACTCGGTTATGTCCTCCATATATAATTTAAATTTCTTTTCCCCCTCTTTTCCTATGAACGGCCCGTAATTTTTAACCGCTATCTCGCCTTCTTTATTGATGAAAAATGTCGCAGGCAGGGCTACGACCTTGTACTTGGACGAGACTTCGCCCGGCTGGTCGTAGAGGTTTGTGTACGTAATGCCCGTGTTCTTGATAAATTCGGCGGCGTTCTTTCTGTCGTCCATGACGTCAACGCCAATGAATACGACGTCCTCATCCTTGAACTTGTTCCACATCCTTTCGAAGAGCGGCAGCTCTTCTTTACAGGGCCCGCACCAGGTAGCCCAGAAATTGAGCACTACCGGCTTCCCCATAAAGTCCCGGAGACTGATTTTACTCCTGCCGTCCACTGTTTCGAGAGAGAAGTTCTCTGCGGGGTTCCCGCCTGAGCCGCTCCCCTGCTCACTATTCCCCTGGTCACATGAAATAATCAGGAGCGGAATCAAAATTACGGCGGGCGAAATGTAAAGGAATATTCTCTTCATACGATCTCCTCGTGATACGGGGCGCCTTTTTAAGAATGCTAAATAATATACCATTCATATTGTTTTTATGTGCCGGTAATAGAGAGAATACGAAGCGCCGGGCGGATCGGATCCGGGTTCGGGCGATTAATGGACCGGTATTAGAACAACCATGAGTTTGAGCATCGGTATCCCTCATTCCGTGCTGAGCGGCGTAAGAAGCTCGGGGCGGACATCATTTATAGTGTCTACATCTTTCAATGTATCGAGGGTCTTATGACTGAGATTCTTCTCATTAATGCGGTTGAGGGTTTGGTTGAGCACGAGGCTGGTCCCCCATTCGATATCGCTGAAAAGGGAAGGCTCGATGCTTTTGAGTCCGAGCAGATAATACCCGCCGTCCGCCGCCGGCCCGGTTACAACGTCCGTTTCTTCAAGGAGGCTGAAGGCGGCGGTAACCGTGTCTCCGCTGATGTCCGGAACGTCCGTCCCTATCAGCACGGCTTTTTCCGCCCCCTTGGAGAATACCCGTTCAAACGCATCAGACATCCTCTCGCCGAGCTCGCCTCCTGACTGGGGTTCGTAGGACGCATTCTCGGTTCCGAGCCAGCCTCTCACGTCCTTTTCTCTGTGCGGCGGATCGAAGTAAATTACGGTTCCATACGAGTCAGACGCCGATACATTCTCTATTACACTTTTCGCCATTCTTGCATACATCTCAGCCGCCCTTTGCGCGCCCAGGTCCCGGGCGATCCTCGTTTTGACCAATCCGGGCTCGGGATACTTGACGAATACGATAAGGATATTCTTTCGGTCTCTCTCTGGCATCGTAGTAAATGAAGGGCCTGAATTAACGGAGTAGCTTTATGCGGTGGCTCCGCCGCAGCTGCTGCCTCCCCCCGCCGTACACCCGAAACAGTGGGGAGCGAAGATTATCCTCCTCTTCATAAGACGCTCGTAATCGAAATTAAAGACGGTCATGGGCTTGCCTTTTCCTGCTATCTCCAATTCGAGCATCTGGTTGAAATCGCAGTCGTATATCCTGCCGTCGTATCCCACGCTTACGAGCGACCTGCACATGACGCCCTCGGCGGCGGCCGGGTTGTACGCGTTTACGAGCCTGGTCATGTATTCGTCGTAGGCTCCCAGTTTTTTAAGCTGCTGCTTGAAACGGTTGATAGGCATGTTCGTTATCGTGTAGAGGTTGTTAAAGACTATGCCGTATTTTCTTTCGAGCTCTCTTTTGAAATCCGCTTCAAGGCTTTTCTGAGGCGCGGGCAGGAACGCTCCAACGGGGTTGTAAACGAAATTCAGTATGAGCCCCGTGTCATCCATGCCGTATCCTGCGGCATTGAGCAGCAATATGGCCTGCACGCTTTTTTCGAATACGCCCTTGCCCCTCTGCTTGTCGGTGAAATATTCCTGGTAATAGGGCAGCGACGAAATGACTTCTACCCCGTGCTCCGCGTAAAACCGGGGGAGATATGACTTGCTCTCTCCGGTTACGGGATTGCCGTCTATCGTCACGGTCAGGTTGTGCCTGACCATGACGTGCTTCCCGAGCTTCACAGCTTCCCTGACGAGGCGGTCGAAATGCGGATTGAGCTCAGGGGCTCCGCCTGTAATGTCGAGATTCTTTATCTGATAATGGTCCCCGAGAATTTCCAGGCACCGGTCTGCGGTAGCGAGGTCCATCTGCTCGGTCCTACTCGGCGAGGCGTCGACGTGGCAGTGTACGCAGGACTGGTTGCAGAGCTTGGTAACGTTTACCTGGAGTGTGTCTATACCGAGAGGACGGAGCTCCTGACCGTTGTCCCTGAGCGTTTTATAAAAATCGTATTTGATCTCGTCGCTCTCGACTATTCCGTCCGTTTTCTGCTTGAGGGCGTGAGCCTCGGGCATAGAATGCTCCAATATTATTCCGCTGGACCTGAATCCTGCGTTCTGTTCTTATTTCGTACGGAGGATCACAATGCGCCTTGTTTTTCGAGCGCATTATGCATCTGGATACCGTGTATCAGCGTGATACCCGCTTCCATGGATGCGGCCACGTGTATAGCCTCCGTCATCTGCTCCGGATCGGCCCCTGTCTCCAGGCACTGCGTCGTGTAAGCGTCGATGCAGTAGGGGCATTGTTTGACGTGTGCGACCGCAAGTGCGATGAGGGCCTTCTCCCTTCTGGTCAGCGCGCCGTCCTCGCCGGTAGCCGCGTTGTAATAATCGAAGAACTTCTTCATCAGCTCCTGGCCGAATTTCCCCATCTCGGAAAACCGTTTCAGGTCCTTCGGGTCATAGTAATCCATCCCGTACCTCCGTTAATTCTGGTGTGTTAGGCTTCAGCAGCAGCTGCCTCCGCCGTCAGGCGCGCAGCACGAGCTTTCCTCCTGTTTCCTGCCTGACTCCGTTATTATAAACATGCCCGAATAAGGGGCGGCGGAAAGTTTGGAGGCAGTATCCGTGCATACTTCGACGGCCTGATTTCTGGGAAAAACATGTCCCTCTTCGTCTATTATCACCTTGAAGGGGCCTTTGTAAGTTGCGTACTGTCCTGTGTAGATGCAGCCCGGTGTTTTCCGGAATTTGTATCCCCTGACAGTGACCGAATAGAATTCGATGTTTTCGACACACTTCCAGTATTTTTTGTCGAGCACCTCTATGCCGTAAAAACCCGCCTGCTCCATGTGGGAGAGAAACCGGTCTTCGGCAAGCGAGCCCGAAATGCACTCGCCCAGAAGCCGCTCGTCGTTTTTCAGATGCGCGGGAATCTCGCGGTCGGAAACGATGTCGGATACGACTATCCTTCCACGGTCCTTGAGCACCCTCCATATCTCGGAGAATACTTTCCGCTTGTCGGGGGAAAGATTGATGACGCAGTTGGATGTGATAAGGTCTGCTGAGTCGGCGTCGGCGGGTATCTCTTCGAGATAGCCCTTCCGGAACTCAACGTTCTTGTATCCCAGATTCTCCGATACCGCCTCCTTGTTTTCATTCGCTACTCTGAGCATGTCGTCTGTCATATCGACGCCGATGACCTTTCCCGCCCGCCCTGTCTTCTTGGCCGCGATGAAGCAGTCTATGCCCGCTCCCGAGCCCAGGTCGAGCACGGTTTCTCCGGTGGTAATTCCCGCAAGGCTGATCGGGCTTCCGCAGCCGTAGAACCTTTCGGTTACCTCGCGGGGTATGTGGCTCGTTTCCTCGGCCGGGTAACCGCCCGGACAGCAGAGGCTCGCCTGAGGTTCCCTGGCTGCCCTGCCGTAAAATTCCTTTACACTCTCTCTCGTTTGGTCTTTTGTCTCCATATACTGCTTATCTCCTGTATTGGTTGTAGGTGCGGATATTGGGAATTTATATCTATTCTTGCATCTCCATAGCCCGATGTAAATAGGACTCTCGGTCCCCGGCAGATGTAATTACGTTGAAATCTACCGTTTAGATGCTTATTATCTTTTAGAGTTTCATTTTTTTGCTGCGGATTCCGGTTTCGATTAGTGAGCGTATCGTTTAATTTACACCCTCCGCTAATTGCAGACGGCGGGTATTGTTACGTTGTAACACCCTAAGCTAGAGCCGGGAGGATAAGACAGATTTTCATATGGAATTAAAATCGGTGATTTTTGATTTCGACGGGGTGATAGCGAATACGGAGCCTGTCCATTTAGGCGCCTTCCAGCTTACACTCGAGGGCATCGGTATAGAGCTTACCGAAGAGGACTACTACGCCAACTACCTGGCATACGACGACAAGACTTTCTTCAGGAGGCTTCTCGATGACAGGGACTATAAGCACGAAGAAGCCCTCATTGCCGAGCTCATGGAAAGGAAGACCGGCCACTACGATAACCTGATAAAAGGCAGGATCGAGATACTGCCCGGAGTAAAGAGCTTCATCGAAAGGATAGCGGGCCGGTACCGTCTCGCTATAGGCTCAGGGGCGCTTAGGGCCGAGATCACGGATATACTCGAGTTCGCGGGGATCGGCGGATATTTCGAGGTAATCGTCAGCGCCGAGGACGTAGAGAACTGCAAGCCGGCCCCGGACGTGTTTCTCGAGGTGTTAAAAAGGCTCAACTCCCGGGCTTCGATTACAGGTCCTATAGCTGCCGGGGAGTGCCTCGTCATAGAGGATTCCGTTTCGGGAATCAAGGCCGCTCTCTCGGCAGGGATGAAGTGTCTCGCCGTAACGAACTCTTATCCGGCCGAAGAGCTTTCCCATGCGCATATGGTGAAAGAGAGCCTGGGCGGGGTCGGGATCGAAGACCTGATCGTATTGTTCCCGGGGCTTTGATAGAGTCTTCCGGCTACTGCAAACACGATTTGGCGTGCAGGTCCTCTATTCGTCCGTAGAGATTGAGAAATGCTCTGACTCCAATTACTATTACGCTATGGATATGTATGCTCTTGTAATGGCAGGCGGGGAGGGGAAGAGGTTCTGGCCGCTTAGCAGCCGGAATAAACCCAAGCAGTTTCTCTCGCTCACCGGCGAAAAGTCCCTCTTAAGGCAGACCGTTGACAGGGTCCTGCCCCTGATCCCGATTGAGAAGGTATTCGTCGTCACCGTCGCCGGATATGCGGAAGAGACCCTTAAACACATACCCGAGCTTCCGGAAGAAAATATCGTCCTCGAGCCCGAGGGGAAAAACACGGCGCCGTGCATTGCTTACGGTACTCTCAGAATCAAGCGTTCCGCAAAAGAGCCGGTTATCGTCGTCCTGCCCGCTGACCATGCGGTGGGCGACGACGAAGGGTTCCGGGATGTGCTTGAATTCGCCTATGGCGCTGCATCGGTCAGGCTTGAAAACGGAAACTACCCGCTTATTACACTCGGCGTAACGCCGACAATGCCCGAGACGGGTTACGGGTATATAAAATCCGCCAAGAAAGTCGTGTTCGCCTCGGGGCCCTTGAACGCGTACAGGGTCGAAAGGTTTACAGAAAAGCCCGATCTCGGCACTGCGCTCGGTTTCCTGAAGGAAGGCGGGTACTACTGGAACAGCGGGGTGTTCGTGTGGAAGGCCTCGTCTATAATCTCAGACTTTTCAAAGATTATTCCCGAATGGTACGAACATTTCGATGAAATTTCGGCGAGCCTGGGGAAACCCTCGGAAGAAGTTACAGTGTCTTCCTTTTATAAAACCATAGAGCCGGGCTCTATAGATAAACTGATACTCGAGCGTTCGGACAACACCGTCGTCATCCCGGTTACCTACCCGTGGAGCGACGTGGGCAGCTGGAAGACGCTAGACGAATTCCTGCGCAAGGGTGTGGACGACAACATATTTCATGGTGAGGGAATTTCGGTCGATTCGTCCGGGTGTCTCGTGTTCGGGGACAAGAGGGTCATAGCGCTCGTCGGAGTGAAGGATCTAGTGGTGGTCGACTCCGGGGACGGTATACTGGTTCTCGATAAGGATAAGTCGCAGGATGTGAGGAAGGTAGCCGAAGAACTTAGTAAAAAGAATAAAGATTAGTCACCAACCTGCCATAATCAATTGATATTTATTGTTTTCTGTCCTAAAATTGTATAGGAGCCAAGGGCTTAATCGAATAAGCGGGATGAAATTATAATGCGAGAAGGGAATATCTTCATAGTTTCGGGTCCTTCGGGAGGCGGGAAGACCACGCTCGTAAAAAGGGTGCTCGAAGGTCTGAACAATCTCAGGTTTTCGGTTTCCTGTACTACGAGAAAGCCGAGAGCGGGCGAAGTGAACGGGAGAGACTATGTTTTTGTCACCGACGGTGAGTTCGGAAAGATGATCGAAGAGCATAAATTCGCCGAATATGCTAATGTATACGGCCACATGTACGGCACCCCTATCGCGGAGCTTGAAAATGCGGCTAAAACGGGAGTCGACCTCATTCTAGACATAGATGTCCAGGGCGCAAAACAGATAAAGCAAAGGTTCAGCGGAGGGGTATACTGCTTTGTCCTCCCGTCGTCGTTTGACATTCTGAGGCAGAGACTTCTCGAGAGGGGGAGCGAAAAAAAGGGCGAGATTGAAAAGCGTCTCGCCAATGCCAGGAAGGAGATGGAAGACATAGACAACTATGATTATATTATTGTAAACGATGATCTCGACCGGGCTGCGGAGTGTCTTACATCTGTAATAATTTCGGCCAGGTGCAGTAAGGACAAGTCTATGGGGATTGTAAAGAAAGGGTATTCGACCGAATAAGACAATGATCAGGCTTAACGACATAACGGAGCGTGTGAATTCCTACCTTTATCTCACGGATACGGACGTCGAGACACTCAAGAAGGCGTACGTCTATTCGGCGAAGGTACACGCCGGACAGACCCGGAGTTCGGGAGAGCCGTATCTCAGCCACCCGCTCGAGGTGTGCGGCATATTGGCCGAAATGAAGCTCGATATGTCGTCGATAGTCACTGGGCTCCTCCACGATACGGTCGAGGATACGCTCGCCACGACAGAAGAGATAGATACCATGTTCGGAAGCGAGATCGCTTTTTTAGTGGAGGGTGTCACAAAGATAAGCCAGCTCCCCTATACGACCAAGATCGAGCGTCAGGCGGAGGGATTCAGAAAGCTCATATTGGCGACCGCCAAGGACATAAGGGTGGTCCTCATAAAGCTCGCCGACAGGCTCCATAACATGCGCACCCTCGGGTACCTTCCCGAGAGCAGGCGGAAGAGCATAGCGAAAGAGACCTTCGATATATATGCCCCCCTCGCGCACAGGCTGGGGATAAACTGGCTCGCGAACGAGCTCGAGGACCTGTCGTTCCGTTTCCTCAATCCCGAGGAATACGAGAGGCTCGCCAACCTGATCGAGGAGAGAAAGAAGGAGTGGGGGGCTCACGTCGACGAGATAAAGAAGATAATAGGCGGCAAGCTCGAGGAGTTCGACATAAACGCCGAGGTCACGGGCAGGTTCAAGCACGTGTACGGCATCTATAGAAAAATGCAGTCCCAGAATATAGAGTTCGAGAGCGTGTACGACGTGATAGCGTTCAGGATAATCACGAACTCGCTCAGGGAATGTTACGAAGCGTTGGGCGCCGTACACTCCGCATGGAAGCCCGTGCCGGGACGTTTCAAGGATTACATAGCGCTCCCCAAGGGGAACGGTTACCAGTCTCTCCACACGACCGTGATAGGGCCCTTCGGCGAGAGGATGGAGATACAGATAAGGACCCGCGCGATGCACGAGATCGCGGAGTACGGCGTCGCTTCGCACTGGAAATACAAGGAAGGCAAGCTCGACAGCCGCGGCACGTACGAGATCTACTCCACGCTGAGGCAGCTCCTCGAATGGAAAGACATAAAAGACCCGACGGAGTACATGGAAGCGATAAAGGGCGAGCTCATCTCGGACGTTGTCTATGTCTTCACGCCCCAGGGAGACCTCATGGAGCTCCCGAGCGGGGCGACGCCCGTCGATTTCGCCTACGCCGTGCATACCGAGGTCGGGAACAAGTGCACGAGGGCGAACGTCAACGGCAAGCTAGTCCCGCTCAGCCACCAGTTGAGGACGGGCGATACGGTGGAGATAGTCACCTCTGGCGACAGGCAGCCCAACAGGGACTGGCTCAAGTTCGTCGTCACCTCCCGTGCGAAGACGAAGATACGCTCGTGGCTCCGGAACGAGGAAAGGACTCAGTCGGAGATAGTCGGGAAATCCATCTGCGAGCGTAAGTTCAAGCAGCACGGGCTCGACTTCCAGGCTATGCTCAAGGCGGGAGAGCTCGAGAGCGCTCTCTCGGAATTGAAGTTCAGGGACGAAAAGGAGCTCTACCTGGCGGTAGGTTTCGGCAAGATTTCGGCGACCGACCTCTTGAAGCGCGTGCTCCCGACCGACAAGATGCGTCCCGGCCCCGAGAAAGAATCCAGGATCGAGAAGATCATACAGACAATCACGGGCCCGAGCGAAGGCGGCGTGCTCATCAGCGGGTACAACGACGTCATGATAAGGTTCGCCAACTGCTGCTCCCCGCTGCCCGGCGAGCAGATCACGGGCTACATCACGAGAGGGAAGGGGATAACGATCCACAAGAGCGACTGCCCTCGTCTTCTCGACGTGGACGACGCGAGGCGCATAGACGTCGAGTGGGACAGGAATTTCAAACCGCTCAGGCCGGCGAGGATTGTCGTCATGTGCGCCGACCGTCCGGGCATGCTGTCCAACATCACGAGCTCATTCTCTTCGTCCGATATAAACATATCGAAGGCCGAGATACATTCTACCGATGTCGATACGGCGGTCGGGACGTTCGATGTGGTGGTCAGCGACCTGGAGCAGCTCGAGAACGTCATGAAGTCCATAAAACAGGTGGACGGAGTGAGGTCCGTCGAAAGAATGCTCGAATGGGAAAGGGCCTAGTATCATGAGAGAATCCCGGAAATGAAGCCGTTTAACCTCTCACGATTGAAAATATTGAAAGGAACCCATTCACCATATATACTCAAACCTCAATTATGTTCGGTATATGGTCCAAAGAAGCGAGAGCCAGGAACAGAGCCAAGCAGATAATATCCCAGACACAGGCACTTTTAAACAAGAACAGCGCTAAGATAAGCCCGGAGTCCGCAGCCGTCGTCAGTAAAAGGATAGCCGGGGCCGAGATGGCCCTTGCCGGGGGTGATACGGAAGAAATAATAAGGCGGACGAGCGATCTCGAAGGGGCTTCGAGAGACTACCTTTCGAGGTTCGCGAAATCGAAGCTGAGACAGAACGTCGAGGCGCTCGTGTTCGCGGTGGGCTTGGCACTCCTCATAAGGACCTTCGTGTTCCAGCCCTTCAAGATACCCTCGGGCTCCATGATACCTACTCTCCTCGTCGGTGACCACCTCCTCGTAAGCAAATTCATATACGGCACGAAAATACCCTTTACGGACAAGATCGTATTGCCGGTGGAACGGATAAAGAGGGGGGATGTCATAGTTTTCACGTACCCCAATACAGAGCACGACCCTTCCAAGAATAACATTTATTACATCAAGCGCGTGATCGGCGTGCCCGGGGACAGCATAGACCTCGACGGGAGACAGCTCGTGATAAACGGACAGAAGGTGCCTATAGAATTCACGGGCACTTACACGGACGAGAGGAACGGAGAGCAGTTCGACGAATACGACGAGGACCTTTTCGGGGAAGTCCACCGCGTGATTTACAGGAAGGGGAGGGACTCGACTAACAGGGGCAGCTTCATACCCGTAAGCGTCGTACCCGAAGGGTACGTGTTCGTGATGGGCGACAACAGGGACAACAGCCAGGACTCGAGGTTCTGGGGGTTCGTGCCCGTCGGCAATATCGCCGGGAAGGCTTTTCTGATACACTGGTCATGGGACTTTGAGAACCCGGACATAGGGAACAAGGTCAGATGGAACAGGATTCTTTCGGGTATAGATTGACGGTCGGTTCGAATTTATGACGGGTTGTCGGAGGTAGTTAAGGATGAAAATATCTTCGATATTCTGGATCCTGCTCCTGGCCCTGATTTTTTACGTCGGATTTAAAGTAGTGCCTATCTACTATCGCGGTATTTTCGGGATAAGGGGCGTGTGTCAGGAGAACGCGGACGTCTACCATAAATACGGGCGGGGCTACGTGCAGACAGGCATATCGGAAATGCTCCGGAACATCGGGATACCGAAAGAAAAAAGCCGGTACAGTATTAAAGAGGAAGGCGATAATATCGTAATCTCGATCACGTACAGGGATTCGGCTACTTTTTTCGACAGATATACCAAGGAGTTCGAGTTCGACTACGAGTGCGAGGGAGTGCGCAAAGCCGTATATTGAGAGAGAACATTTATGTCTACAAGAACTGTGATGGATTCGGATTCGGTCAGCAGGACAATCTCGCGTATGGTCAACCAGATTCTCGAAAAGAATAACGGAGCCCGGGATCTCGCCGTAATCGGCATCAGAACTAGGGGCGTTTACATAGCGGAGAGGATCGTGCGCGAGATCGAGAAGCTCGAAGGGATAAGGCCGCCGATGGGAATTCTCGATATATCGTTCTACAGAGACGACCTCATGCGAAAAACGGAATGGCCTAACGTCAAGAAAACCGAAATCCCTTTCCCTGTCGAGGACAAAAAGGTCATCCTCGTCGACGACGTTATCTATACGGGGCGCACTATCAGGGCGGCCATAGACGAGATCATGGATTACGGGAGGCCTTCTTCCATACAGCTCGTGGAGCTGATCGACAGAGGGCTCAGGGAGCTGCCAATACAGCCCGACTACGTCGGGAGCAGGCTCGACACCCTCAGCACGGAAGAGGTCAGGGTCCATCTGAAGGAATCAGACGGCAGGGACGAAGTAATTATAGTAAAAGAGTAAGAAATGGCATTTGAGAGAAAACACATACTGGGACTCGAAGAATTGTCGGCCGAGGAGATATCGCTCATCCTCGATACGGCGGAGTCCATGAAAGAGGTTTCAGAGAGGGACGTGAAGAAAGTGCCTGCGTTGAGGGGCGTGACCGTCTGCAATCTCTTCTTCGAGCCGAGCACGCGGACGAGGTCGTCTTTCGAGATAGCGGAGAAAAGGCTGAGCGCGGACGTGCTCAATTTCACAACGTCCCAGAGCAGCGTCGTCAAGGGCGAGAGCCTCCTCGATACGGCGAGGAACCTCGAAGCGATGGGCGCGAGCATGATCGTCATAAGGCACCCGATGTCGGGCGCGCCGTGGCTCCTTGCGAAGGAGCTCGAATCTTCGATAATAAACGCGGGGGACGGCTCACACGAGCATCCGAGCCAGGGTCTCCTCGACCTCTTTACAATAAGGCAGCTCAAGGGGAGGATAGAGGGGCTAAAGGTAGTAATAGTGGGCGACATACTCCACAGCCGTGTGGCGAGGTCGAACATATGGGGGTTTATGAAGCTCGGGGCCGAGGTAAGGGTCGTGGGCCCGCCGACGCTGGTGCCGAAATATATAGAGAGTATAGACGTGAAATCGTTCTACAGCCTCGATAAGGCCGTAGAGGGCGCCGATGTCGTGATCATGCTCCGCATACAGAAAGAAAGGCAGGACTCCGAGTTCTTCCCGTCGCTCAGGGAGTATTCGAGATTCTACGGACTCACGAGGGAAAAATTGAGATGCGCCGCCCGGGACGTCACCGTCATGCATCCCGGACCGATTAACAGGGGCGTCGAGCTCTCTTCAGATATAGCGGACGGGCCGGGCTCGGTCATTCTCGAGCAGGTGGCTAACGGCATAGCGGTCAGGATGGCGATGTTTTATCTGGTCGCCTCGGCGAGGAGCGGCTCATGAGCATACTGATAAAGGGGGGAAGGATAATAGACCCTTCCAGGAACTACGATAAGGTCGGAAATATCCTCATAGAAAAGGGGACTGTAAAGTCTTACCCGGAGGATATTAAAAAGCTCGAAAAGGATTCAGCCGTCAAGGTCCTGGACGCCTCGGGCAAGATAGTTTCCCCCGGGCTCGTCGACCTGCACGTTCATCTGAGAGAGCCCGGGTACGAGCATAAAGAGACCATTCGCACGGGCTGCGAATCCGCGGCTGCGGGCGGCTTCACCTCGATCGTCTGCATGCCCAACACGAACCCCATAAACGACAACGCGTCCGTGACCGAATATATAATGCTCAAGGCGCGCACGGAAGGCATAGTAAACGTATTCCCGCTGGGCGCCATAACCAAGGGAGAGAACGGAGAGACGCTCGCGCAGATAGGGGAGATGTTTGAGGCCGGCTGCGTCGGTGTGTCGGACGACGGCATGCCTGTGATGAATTCCAAGGTCATGCGGCACGCGATGGAATATGTAAAGGCGTTCGGGATACCGGTCATATCACATTCCGAGGACTTGAACCTCTCGGGCAACGGCGTTATGAATGAAGGGTACACGTCGACGCTCCTCGGGCTGAGCGGCATACCGGCGGCGTCGGAGGACGTAATGGTATCCCGCGATATAACGCTCGCCGAGCTTACCGGCACTCACCTCCACATCTGCCACGTGTCCACGGCGGGGTCGGTGAGGTTGATCCGGGCCGCGAAAGGGAGGGGAGTGAAGGTGACGGCGGAAGCGGCGCCCCATCATTTCACTCTTACCGATAAGGCCGTCGCGCAGTACGATACGAACGCTAAAATGAAGCCGCCCTTGAGAAGCGAAACAGACAGGGATGCTGTCAGGGAAGGGCTCGCGGACGGCACCATAGACATAATAGCTACAGACCACGCCCCCCACAGCGAGGATGAAAAAATGGTGGAGTTCGATCAGGCCCCCTTCGGCATCGTGGGGCTCGAGACGGCGCTTCCGCTTTCGCTGAAGCTCGTCGAGGACGGCGTCCTCACGTTAAACCAGATGATCGCCAAGCTCACGCATCTGCCATCGGCAATTATCAGTGTCGATAAGGGGACGCTCAGCCCCGGCGTTCAGGCCGATATAGTGATATTCGACCCGGAGAAACAGGTCAAAATCGATAGAGAAAAGTTCCGCTCGAAAAGCAGGAATACGCCTTTTAACGGCTGGGACCTGAAAGGGGCCGTCCTCTACACGATCGTAAACGGCAATATCGTTTATTCTGTATAATCCCTAAGGTGAATTCGGTTCTTCAACGAAGCAGACTTCCG
Source organism: Thermodesulfobacteriota bacterium (assembly GCA_040754335.1). Lineage (NCBI taxonomy): Bacteria > Pseudomonadati > Thermodesulfobacteriota > Thermodesulfobacteriota bacterium. The sequence continues at coordinate 142,978 of JBFMCV010000006.1, forward strand.
GATATTTCCGTCCGACGGATTCCCAGAATTCTTTGGTGACGTCGTCCATTTTATATTTGGGATTGATTTTTACATTCCCCGTATCGAGATCGATCTCGACCATCGTTTCGTCCTTGTCTGTGAGAAGCGAGAACTTTCTCGGGCCAATGACCTTGTAGCTCGTCTCAATCTTCTGCTCGTAGTTGATGCTCATCCCGACGGTCGGGTCGAGGTGGATTTCCGGCTCGTCCGACTCGACGACCTCCACGTCCTCCCGCGCCGCTTCTGACGGCGGGCTTGCCGGTTTTACCGACGGGGCTATCTCTTTGTCCTGCGGATCTGATAACGACGCTTCTTCTCTTCCGCCGCCGGGTGTTAGCGCCTCACAGTCGGCACCGTCGATATTGATCGATATGTTCTTATTCGTATAGAGGAGGTATGAGGAGATACCGAGCAGCGCCGTAAGGATTACAATAACGAAAATTCTCACCATGATCTTTCCCCCGATTACGTGAGTAAGTCGTCTTCTCCGTCCCTTCGGTAGAAGTATAACCTGACGATCCTTGATTTTGCTTGTTAATTTTGTGGTATAAGATAATCACAGCCGTTATAGCTTATGAAAACATCTTTTCAGGACATGAAAGATCGAGGGCCTTCCGGCGATACGCCGCTCCTCAACCGGGACTTCGTTCTGATTACAGTAACTTCCTTCGTTTTCTTCTTTACCTATCACTCCTTCATCTTATTGCCGCTACGGATAGAGGAGCTCGGAGGCAGCGAATCGTCGATAGGGTTCATCATGGGGGCGGCTTCGATGGCGACGATCCTTACGACGCCGTCTGTCGGTATCCTGATAGACAAGTGGGGAAAGAAGTGGTTCCTGCTCGCCGGGGGGCTCCTCATGTCTGTTACCTCTCTCCCCTTCGCGTTCCTTGATTCGCTCGGCGTCATCTTCCCGGCGCTCAGGGTCCTTCACGGGGCCGCGCTCTCCCTCTGCTTCGTCTCGGCGGGGACTCTCATCGCGGACGTCTCTTCGCCCTCGAGGAGGAGCCAGGCTATCGGGATTTTCGGTATGTTCAGTGTTATAAATTTCGCGCTCGCGCCTTATGTAGGGAAAAAGATAGTAGAGACGTACGGCTTCGGAGACTTATTCGTCTTCGATTTCATATTCGGGTCCTTCGGGGTCTTCGCGGCGCTTTTCATCAGGGAGCCCGAGCCTCTTTCGCCTGACGGCGTCCGGGGGGGCAGCTACAGGGAAGCCCTATTCAGGCGGGGTGTATTCGCAGCCGCCTTCGCGCTGATGATAGCAGGGACAGGGTTTGTTTCGGCGATTACCTTCGTTCCCGTGTTCGCAAAGAGGATCGGCGTAGACTCGTTCGAGCTGTTTTTCATAACGTACACGGCTGCCATACTCGCGGTGAGGCTCATAGGCGGATGGATTCCCGACAAGTTCGGAAAGAAAAAGACATCTCTACCGGCTCTCATTCTCTTCGCGATGAGCGTAATTGCGATCGGGTTTACCTCGGGGGCATCGGGCCTCATACTGGCGGGCGTATTGTTCGGGCTCGGACACGGGCTCTTCTATCCCGCTATTTACGCCCTGGTCATAGACCTCTCGCCCGAGGCGGACAGGGGGAAGGCTGTCTCGATATGCAGCGTCGCCTTCACGTTCGGAGGCATGCTCGGCGTTTTCATTTACGGGGTGATAGCGGAGGCATGGGGGTTCCGTCTTATGTTCGAAGCGGCGGGGACTATATGCGTGCTCGGATTCCTTGTCTTCGCCTTCGCGGGAAAGGAAGCCTAGAGCTTGGCCGGCCGGGCGGCAAACACACAGTGTCAGGTAAGATATAGCGATATATAAACGGAGGCGTAAATGTCGGAGGAGAGAGATTTGAAGAAGGATTTCCCCGTAGTGCCGTTCTGGGAGTTTCTCGGGATCAAAATAGTGGAGATGCGTCCTGGGTTCGGCAAGCTCACGATTCACACGGATGAGAACCTGACCAACCCGTACGGTTATACTCACGGCGGGGTTCTGTCCACATTGGCCGATTCCGCCGCCGCCGTGGCGATTGCGGGAATGGTCAGGGGCAAAGGCAAGAAGTTCATGACGGTCGAGATGAATATCAGCTATATCAGTCCCGTAGTCGGGGGTGTTATAGAGGCGCGCGCGAAGGCCTTGAGGGAGGGCAGGATAGTTCCCGCGGAGGTCGATATAATTAATGACAATAAACTTGTTGCCAAGGCCATAGCCACGTATATTATTGTTGACGATAAGAAGGATTGAGCTATTCCCCGCACTTCATTCCGTTTTCATATCGAGCATGGCTGAGCTTGACGATAAACTCCTTTTGGGGTAGAACCTTTAACTTTAATCATGGACAACGATCAGTTCGAGCAGAGAAAAGAAAAGCTGAATGAATTAAGAAACTTAGGCATAAATCCCTTCGCGAACGGATACAAGCCCGGCGCCCTCGCGGGCGAGCTTTTATCGAAATTCGGAGAGACCACGGCAAGCGAGCTCGAGAACCGAAACGAGGACTACTCACTCGCGGGCAGGGTCGTCGGGCTAAGAGACTTCGGCAAGAGCATATTCTTCCACATCGCGGACAGGTCGGGGAAGATTCAGGGGTATCTGAAAATGGATGTCATAGGGGAGGACAAGCTCAAATTTTTTAAGAGGTATGTAGACCTCGGCGACTTCATCGGCATAAGCGGTAACCTCTTCAAGACCCGCACCGGCGAGCTCACAGTCAACATAAAGGATTTCAAGCTCCTGACGAAAACCCTTCATCCTCTCCCCGAGAAGTGGCACGGCCTCAAGGACGTCGAGGCCAGGTACCGCCAGCGTTACCTCGACCTCATCTCCAACCCCGAGATCAAGGATATATTTCTCATACGGAGCAGGATCATCAAGCTCATAAGGAAGTTCCTCGACGAGAGGGAATTCATCGAGGTCGAAACCCCGATCCTCCATCCGATAGCCGGAGGAGCGGCCGCGCGCCCCTTCGAGACGCACCACAACGCTCTCGGCATGGACCTCTTCCTCAGGATTGCGCCCGAGCTTTACCTTAAAAGACTCGTGATCGGAGGGCTGGAGAGGGTTTACGAAATCGGAAGGACGTTCAGGAACGAAGGGGTCTCGACCCAGCACAATCCCGAGTTCACCATGATAGAGTTTTATCAGGCGTACGCCACGTACGAAGACCTCATGGAACTGATCGAGGAGCTCATCTGCTGCCTGGCGCTCGAGATAAAAGGCTCGCTCGTGTTCGAATACGGCGGCGCCGAAATCAATATGACACGGCCTTGGAAGAGGATAAACGTGATAGAGCACCTCGAGCAGACCCTGGGCAAGGATGTCCTCACGGACGACGCGAAGCTCTTTCAAAAAGCCCATTCGATCGGGGTCGATCATAAACGTATCAGGGGGAAGGCTATAGTCGAGATATTCGAGAAGATAGCAGCCGAGGAGCTCAGGAATCCCGCTTTCGTATACGGTTTCCCGCTCGACGTATCCCCTCTCGCGAGGAAGAACGAGGCCGATCCCGATATTACGGACAGGTTCGAGCTCTATATATACGGCAGGGAGATAGCGAACGCTTTCTCCGAGCTGAACGACCCGATAGACCAGAAGGAAAGGTTCAGGAGCCAGCTCGACCTCAAATTAAAGGGAGAAGAAGAAGTGCACGAAATGGACGAAGACTTCGTTACGGCTCTCGAGCACGGAATGCCGCCGACTGCAGGGGCGGGCATAGGCATAGACCGTCTCGTCATGCTTTTTACAAACTCACCCTCCATAAGGGAAGTCATTTTCTTTCCCCACCTAAGGCCGGAATGAAATACGAATTCTTTATAGGGCTCAGGTACCTGAGCTCCAGGCGTAAACAGAAGTTTGCCTCTATAATCGGCCTCATCTCGGTCCTGGGCGTGATCATAGGCGTGATGGCCCTCAACGTTGTGCTTTCGGTCATGGGCGGGTTCGAGGAGGAGCTCAGGGAAAAGATACTGGGCGTGAGCTCCCACATAGTGATACTGAGCTACGACGGCCCCATGAAGGATTATTCCAAGATAGAAGACGAGACGCTCAAATTCCCGGGGGTTCTCGGGGCGAGCCCTTTTATTTACGGGCAGGGCATGATGGCAAGCGAGAACAACGTGTCTGGCTCCGTCGTGCGGGGTATTGACCCGGGGACGGCGGGCACCGTCACGAATATCGAGCAGGCGCTCGGGCGAGGCGTGTTGGGAAGCAAAGAGGACGATAAGAGAATATCCGATGAGCAGCTGAGCAGAGTTGGCAGGGAGGTGCTCAATAAGCTCACGGCTGAAACGGAATCGGGGAAACCCCCCATACTGCTCGGCAAGGAGCTTGCGAACACGCTGGGCGTGATGGAGGGGGATCAGGTGAGCCTCGTATCCCCTTTCGGCAAGATGGGGCCTTTCGGCGCCACCGCCAAAGTGAAGAAATTCGAGGTGGCCGGTATATTCGATTACGGCATGATCGAGTACGACTCGTCGATCTCTTACGTCGGCCTTGAGGACGCCATGGATTTCTTCGATATGAACGGCGAGGTCTCGGGAGTGGAGGTCAAGGTCAGGGATATCTACGACGCGAGGGGGATAGGCACGGAGCTCGCCTCGATATTGGGCTTCCCTTATTACACGAGGAACTGGGAAGAGGTCAACAAGAGCCTTTTCAAAGCGCTCAGGCTCGAGAGGATAGCGATAGCTATTTTTTTGGGGCTGATCATACTCGTTGCGGCGCTCGACATAGTAAGCGCGCTGACAATGGTCGTCATGGAGAAGGGCAGGGACATCGCGATACTTCGGGCAATGGGGGCGACCAGGAACGGGATATTGAAGATATTCGTGATAGACGGGATGATAATAGGCTTAGTCGGCACCCTCCTCGGCAGCCTGTCCGGCTACGGCATCTGCTACATGCTCAAGACGAGCGAAACTATAAGGAAACTGATTCCATTTGATAATAATGTCTATCCTATTTCAGAGTTTCCAGTTAAAATTGAACCGTTTTATTTTCTTACGGTGGCTTTTTTCAGCATATTGATATGTTTTATCGCAACGTTGTATCCGTCATTCCAGGCGTCTCGAAAAGATCCGATTGAGGCACTGAGGTATGAGTGAAGAATGGAGATTCGAGTACGAGGTTTATGGAAGGTGTTTGAAACCGACGGCGGCCGGGTTGAGGCTCTTAAGGGAATTGATCTTGACATATCGGACGGGGAAATGCTTGCGATAGTCGGTGTCTCAGGATCGGGGAAAAGCACTCTTTTGCATATTTTAGGAACGCTCGACCAGCCGTCAGCAGGAGAAGTATATTACGGGGACGTCAATGTTTTCAAGCAGAACGACAGCGAGCTCGCGGCATTCAGGAACAGGGAGATAGGGTTTGTCTTCCAGTTCCATTACCTGCTCCCTGAGTTCAGCGCCTTGGAGAACGTTATGATGCCGTGCCTGATTAACGGGCTGAGCGCGGCCCGCGCGAAGGAGATGTCGCTCGATGTGCTGAAGAGAGTGGGTCTCGAGCACAGGGTCGAGCACCGGCCCGGGGAGCTGTCGGGCGGGGAGCAGCAGAGGGTCGCGATCGCGAGGGCGGTCGTATTAAAACCCAGGGTCATTCTGGCGGACGAGCCTACCGGGAACCTCGACCTGGATACGGGAGCGTCTATCGTCGACTTGTTTCTGATGCTTAACACGGAATACGGGATTACATCGGTGCTGGTCACACATAATCAGGAAATCACCAGACGGCTCGAGAGGAGTATCAGGCTTTCCGATGGGAAAATCGTCGATGTCAATTAACTTCAGAGCGGGCGGGCTCGTTTTTGCGGTCGCCATGTTTCTCCTTTTGAGTTACGTATGCCGGGAAACCGCGTTCGGGCAGGACGCAGGCGGCAAGGAAACCCCTCAAGCGGATACGGTCAAGGAGCCCGCGGTCGGCGCTGCGGAGGGCGCTGAAAGCCCGGAGCAGCCGGTTGCGCAGGAGCCGGACAGAATAATACAGATAAAGATAGAAGGGAACCTCCGTGTGGAGACGGAGCTCATCGGGCTCAATATTTCCTCAAAGGTGGGCGAGCCCCTTTCCTCAGCGACGGTCAGGGAAGACGTAAAGAAGCTGTATAAGCTCGGATTCTTCGAGGACGTTACTGCCGATACCGAAAAGACCCCAGAGGGAGTCGTCCTTATTTATAAGGTCAAGGAAAAGCCTGTAGTCGCCGACCTCAGGATCAGGGGAAACAAGGACATAAAGAGCGATAAGATTCTCGAGGTCATCGACGTCAAGGAAGGCCGTATTATCGACCTAAGCAAGGTGAAGCAGAGCCAGGAGGCCATAAGCGCCCTTTATGCTCAAAGCGGACTCGTGGGAACGGTGGTTGATTACAGCATCGAGCCCGAGGGTGAGGGGACCGTAAGCGTCACGTACGAAATAAAAGAAGGTAAGAAGGCCTACATCAAGAAAGTGATATTCGTCGGGAACGAAAAGCTCAAGACCAAGGTCATCAAAAAGGGCCTTTATTCCAAACCCAAAGGCATGTTTTCCTTTATTTCAAAGAAGGGCCTCTACAACCCACAGGAAATAGACAATGATTCCGAGAGGATAAGGGTTACTTATATCGATAACGGGTTTCTCGACGTAAAGGTGAGCAAGCCCGAAATAACGTATAGCGACGAGGAAAAGGGTTATATAATTACGTTCAATATCGACGAGGGAAACCAGTATAAAGTCAGCGAGCTCTCGTTCGTCGGGGATATGATCGTTCCCGAGGAGGAGCTTCGCGCGACCTTGAAGCTCAAAAGCGGAGAAATCTTCAGAGGCAGCCTGCTGGCCCAGGACATATCGGGCCTCACTACCTTTTACGGCGACAAGGGTTATGCGTTTGCCAACGTTGAGCCTGCGTTCAAGCTCAACAGACAGGAGCTCACGGTGGCCGTCCAGTTCAGGATTGAAAAGGGGCCTGAGGTATATGTGAGGCAAATCGATATAGTCGGGAACACCCGTACGAGGGATAAGGTTATCAGGAGAGAGGTTCCCATCGAGGAAGACCAGTTATACAACGCCACGGAGGTTCAGGCCATTAAATCGAGGGTCACGAGGCTCGGTTTCTTCGAGGATAACGTCGAAGTCGCTACGGAACGGGTCCCCGGCACCGAGGACCAGATCGATATAAAGGTGAAAGTCGAAGAGAAGCCGACCGGGTTCTTCAGCATAGCGGGAGGATTCAGCTCGGTCGAGACATTTATCTTTGCGGGCCAAATTCAGGAAGCGAACCTTTTCGGATACGGGAAGAGGCTCACGTTAAACGCGCAAATAGGCGGTGTCACACAGCTTTTTTATGTAAATTATCAGGACCCCCACTTCCTCGATACAGACTTCACTCTCGATGTCCTCGGCTTCAGGACCGACAGGCAGTTCAGGGATTTCGAAAGGAGCTCGTTCGGCGGAAGCTTGACTATAGGCAGGTACCTGTGGTGGAACCTTAGGGGCAATATAACGTACAGGCTCGAGGATGTGAAGATCGGCGACATAGACGAGAACGCGAGACTCATTATCACCAGGTCCAAAGAAACGATCAGCAGCATCGGGTTCGGTCTGGTCTGGGATTCGAGAAATAATCTCCTCGACCCGAGCGCGGGCAACCTCAGCGAGACTGAAATCGAGTCAGCGGGCGGCCCGTTGGGTGGAAATACCGATTTTATTAAATATACTGTATCATCAAGACAATGGTTTCCCCTTTGGCTCGGTACGGTGTTGACCGTCAGGGGGACATACGGGGTCATCGATTTCAGGAATAACGGGAACGACCTGGTCGTCGGCGAAAGGTTCTTTCTCGGTGGACCGAACACTCTTAGAGGCTACGGCTTCAGGAGGGTTGGCCCGAGGGTACCCGCTGCCGACGGAAGCTTCGTTATAATCGGCGGCGTTCAGCAGCTCCTGTTTTCGGTCGACTATATCTTCCCGATCCTGCCTTCGGCGGGGTTCAAGGGGGCGTTGTTCTTCGATATGGGAGACGCGTTTAACGACGGGCAGGATGTGACTTTAAACCCGAACGACCTGAGAAAAGACGTGGGTTTCGGCGTGAGATGGGTATCTCCGCTTGGTCCTCTGAGGCTCGAAGTCGGGTTTCCCCTCGGAGACAGGCTGCCCGGCGAGGATCCTTACGAAATACAGTTTACGATCGGAACATTATTCTAAATTTTAAGGAGGTGTAAGAAATGAGGGTATTGTTACTTGTGTTAGGTTTGTTGCTGCTGACGCCTGCTCTGTCGTATTCGCAGAGTGGCAAAATCGGTGTTATCGATTTACAGATGGTTATAGCGAATTCGAAGGCGGGTAAGGCTGCGAAGTCGGCATTCGAAGCCGAGTTCAAGCAGAAGCAACAGATCATTGAGAGCAAGAACGCGCAGCTGGAAGCGATGAAAAACGAGTTCATACAGAACGGACCCGTCATGAACGAAACTACGAGGAAGCAGAAAGCCGAGCAGATCGATCGTCTGGACAAAGACCTCCAGAGATCCAGGGCCGACTTCAGGGACGAGCTCCAGAAAAGGGATTATGAGCTGCTCGAGAAAATATTAAAGGATCTCGACGGCATACTCCAGTCAATCGGCACGTCCGAGGGCTATACCCTAATAATCGAAAAAACCGAAGGCGGGGTCATTTTCTCAACTCCGGCTATCGATATAACCCAGAAGGTCATACAGGCTTACGACGCTAAGAACTGATGCTTGACGGAACTATTACGGACGGGAACAACTTGAAAATTTTAATTGATAGAGAATCTATCAAGGATCATATTCCTCACAGGGAGCCGTTTCTTTTCGTCGATGAGGTCGTCGAGCTCGAGCACGGCACGAGGATCGTGGCGGTCAGGAGGTTCCGCCCGGAGGAGGAGTTCTTCAAGGGCCATTTCCCCGGAGCTCCGATAGTCCCGGGTGTAATAATAGTCGAAGCGATGGCTCAGGCGGGAGGGGTGCTTTATAACGCGTCTTTCACGGAGGAGAGATTATCCAAAGGGCAGACCGGGGCTTACCTTGCCGGGCTTGAAAAGGTGCGTTTCAGGAAAGCCGTCTATCCGAACGATATTTTGAAGATGGATGTGAGGATCCTGAAGATGCGGTCGAAGATCATAATATTCGCCGGGGAGGCGAGTGTCGGGGATTCAAAGGTGGCTGAAGCTGAAATTATGGTTTCGCTCTATTAATTTATTTAAAATCAATTCCTTACCTTGACAGTATCCTCTTTCTCATGTTATTATACGTGATTTCATATATAGGGGCGAATTCTATCTAATTTCATATTAACGGAGAATCCATAGGAGCTATAGATTCTTTAGACGCTGGCGTAGCTCAGTGGTAGAGCAGCTGATTTGTAATCAGCAGGCCGGGGGTTCAAATCCCTTCGCCAGCTCCACAGGAAAAATGTCGCAATTGCAGAGAGTTATATACAATATAGACGGAGGGGAGGTGGCTGAGCGGTCAAAAGCAGCAGACTGTAAATCTGCCGGTGCAAGCCTACGTAGGTTCGAATCCTGCCCTCCCCATAGAACTGATATGAGAAATGGAACCCCCCTGTTTTTACCGGGGATCAAGCTCAAGGCAGGCTGCTATGCTTTAAAAGCGGGAGTAGCTCAGTTGGCTAGAGCATCAGCCTTCCAAGCTGAGGGTCGCGGGTTCGAATCCCGTCTCCCGCTCATCGTTTTCCTTGCCCACGTAGCTCAGTCGGCAGAGCACATCCTTGGTAAGGATGAGGTCAGCGGTTCAAATCCGCTCGTGGGCTCCATGCGTTATATGAAAACTCGTTCTTTAATCAATTAAGGAGGTAACACCAGGCGATGTCTAAGGAGAAATTTGCGCGGGGGAAGCCGCACTTGAACATAGGTACGATAGGACACGTGGACCACGGTAAGACCACGCTCACTGCGGCGATAACGAAGGTAT